>CAYUYD010000183.1:0-5746 GCA_964449105.1 uncultured Planctomycetaceae bacterium
CGCTTCGTCGGGTCTGGCCGCCAGGGCCTTGCGTATCATGGTCTCTGCCTTGTCAAGGTTGATTCCCTTGTCGGCCCAGCAGTATCCCAGGTCGTTGTTGATGCCAGGATCGTCGGGGTTGAGTTCGTATATTTTCTCGGCGACTTTCAGCGCTTCGTCTTCCTTTTCCATCAACGTAAGCGCCATCCTTAGTATGCGGAGCGCCCGATGCTGTTGCGGGTCGGTCTGGACGAATTCGCGGGCCAGTGCAAGGGCCCGTTCTTTATTTTCGGCCAGAAGCAAGGCCCGGACTATCGCCCCTTTGGCGTCGAATATTTTTTCAGTTCGCTCCGGGGTATCGGGAGGGAGTTTTTCCTGATGTTTCAGCCAGTCTTCTGCTACTTTCAGGGCATGGTCGTACTTTTCGTGTTCCGCCAGCAGGGCGAAGGTAAGACGGAAAGGCCCATCGGCGCTGAGCGATTGGTCAGCCCATTCCCGCCCGAATTGCACCAGTTTGTCGAACAGCCCCTGCTTGGCGTACAGCATCAATTTCGCCGCCCGCAGGCCATCCAGCATCCACACATCGCCGCCGGCGCCGAGCCACTCATCCACAATCGCATGGGCCTTGTCATACTGCTCAGCCTCCATGAGCACCGCGATGAGGATAGTCCTGGGGGTGGTGTTTGTCGGCTCGTTCCGGATACATTTTCCGGCATAGGCGATTGCTTCGTCGTACTGCTTCGCCAGACCGAAGACGCGAAGTTTCTCGCTGCGGAGCGAGGAAAGCAGCGCCGGTTCGGGCGCCGAAGCGATCCAGCGGTCCAGGAGGCCCTGTGCCTTGTCGTAATGCCCTGCCGCCTCGTATATCTTCATCGCCTGAACCTGGAGCATCACGAGCGCTGCTTTATCGGGCTTTTCGCTCATCCACGTCTCGATAAGCCCTTCCGCCGATTCGAATCGCTTTACCCGGACCAGCGTATCCGACACCAGCATCCGCAGCGGCAATGTCAACGGTTCGCGGGATGCGATTTTTTCGGCAGCTTCGGCCGCCTGTTTGTCCAAACCCGCTTTGATCAGCGCATCGAGCCAGGACGAAGCCGACAGCGCATCGCCGGGCGTCCGGCTGAACAGCGATTCCCATACCTTCGCCGCCTCGGCATCCTTTCCCTGATTGGACAGGAGGCTGGCGTATAGCCTGTTGGCTGCAATATTTTGCGGCTCCAGGCTCAGGATATGGCGAATCTTCTTCAGTACCGAAGCCGCCTGATCGGCGGGGATGGGTTCATCGACCGGAAGTGCCCCGGACAGATCGAAAGAAAGTTCAAACATCCTGACTTTGACGTTGTCGGGCGCTTCGGTCAGGAGCGACTGGAGCATCTCGCGTGCCCGGTCGGTCCTGCCTGTGAGGAAGTAGAATCGCCCCATAATTGTGCGTGCGTCGATGTTTTTGGGGTCTCGCTGCAAAAACCGCATTGCGACACTGCCCGCTTCGGCGTTTCGGCGCTGCGTCATGTACAGGTTAAACAACTCGCCCGTAGCCGTAATATCGTCGGGTGATAAATCCGACGCCGCCAGCAGGAAGCGCTCGGCGTCGCGGAATTGTCCGGCCCGGAGGCAGGCCCGCCCCATCAGCAGCAGCGTCGGTGCGTGCCGGCTCATGCGGGTATGGGCGCGCTCGAGATTGTCCATGGCATCGGCGACGAGACCCTGGTTCAAGCGAACCATACCGGTGAAATAGTACCTGAACCAGGAATCACCGGCGGAGCGGTTGACCTGCAGGACGAGACCGTCGAGCATATCGAACCGACCGTCGGAAATGTGGAGACTCGCCAGGACCTCGTATGCAGGCCAAAACTTTTCATCGACCTCAATGGCCTGCTTGAGCAGGGCGACGCCCTTTTCCCGCTTGTCCGTCGCATCGGCCAGCATTGCCGCAACAGTCAGCAGGGCCGGTTTTAATTCGGGCTTTTCCGAAGCACTGGAGACCAACTCATCCACGAAGCCCTTTTTGATTCCGCGTTCGACCAGGCTTTCAACTTCCCTGCGCACCAGCGATGTATTGCAGTCCTGAATTTTCAGTATTGCGGCGAATTGCCCGGCGGCGGACAAAGTGTTCCCCGTTTGGGCGTAGAGCCTCGCCAGTCGCATCGCCACTGTTTTATCTTCCGAGGCTTTCGAGAGATATTTCGCCAGCATATCGGCGGCTTCGTCCGTCCCGCCGAGTTCGGCTGCGACTTCGGCCATTGCGATTACGAAGTCCGAATCAAGTCCCCCGCCGGCGAGGTGCCGCCCCAGCAGCGACTTCGGCGCCAACGGGGTCTTCTTCGCCCTGCACCACAGAACGGCTGACACCGTCGCTTCACGGCGTTGGTCGGGTTCGGCGAGCATTTCCATAATGATGGCCTGCGACCACTCGAAATCGCCCGTTTCCAGAAGTGCGATTACAGCCAGTCTTCCGGCATGAGGGTCGGCCTTGTCGCGCCGATATGCACGCTCAAGCAGGACGGCCGCCTTTTCGGCATGGTGCAGTTTCAGCAGCAGCCTGCCCCGGGCGACCATACATTGCTCAGGCTTGGAGACCAGAGGGGCCAAGAGGCTGCGATTGGAAAATGTCCGCCCGTGCGAAGCGATGAGTTCGCTCAGTCGCTCGTAGCATTCCAGCGACGCGGTCCAGCATTGGCGACGCTCAAGCAGGTCCCCAAGTCGCAGCAGCGTCTCTGCGGTGTCGGGGTTATCGTCGGACGCATCGCTGCAAAGCAATGCCTGGCGGAAGCGGATTACCGCCTGGTCGATCTGCTGCTGCATGACCGCATATTGACCCAGAATAAGTTGCACCAGCACGTGGTCCGGGGCGGTACTGGCCGAAGCAAGCAGGTGAGGTTCCGCCTTGGCGCGGTCCCCCAGCGCCGCATAGGCAAGCCCAAGGCCTCTGCGTATGCGGGGCGAGTGCGGAGCGAACCCGTCGGCGCGTTCCAACAGATTAATGGCCTGGATATAGTCGCCCCTGATAATCACTCTCTCGGCCTGGGCAACTATCTCTGCGGCGCGTTGGGGGAGTTGTTCGGCATCGGCTGCGTCGGAAGGGCGTTTGACGACAGGGGGCAATTCCGCCAGGGATAGTTTCGTCATATCCGACAGCGGCGCAGGCTTGCTCGTCGGAGGCGTCGGCCTGCTCGTCGGCGACGGCGCTTTGTCGGCGACAGTACCGGCCGGTTGCCGGCACGCCATACCGGAAATACCGACAATAAAAACGCCAATAAATAGCCACGCTATACGCTTCATGATAAGCAACCTGCAATGAAGAAAAAAAAGAAAGAGAGCGGGATTATGGGGATTACAGGATTATAGGGATTTGTTTTTTTCTTTTTTTTATCCTGTAATCTTAAAATCCCTGTAATCCTGCTATCTTTCCTTTTCTTCTTCTTTTTCTTCTGCCGTAATCAACTTATCACTTTGTTTAGCGGATAAGTTATTATTCCCGTCGCACCGGCTCGCTTCAGTTGCGGGATCATCTCGCGTTCGAGGCGTTCAGACACTATCACTTCAAGAGCGACCCAGTCCTTATCGGCAAGGTCGGAAACAGTCGGGCTTTTTTCCGCCGGAAGCAGATTCAGAACGGCCTGAAGGTCAGCACGATTGACGTTCATCTTCAGGCCCACCTTTTCCCACGCAGAGATAGCCCCTTGCAGCAGAAGGGAAATGTTTTCGATCTTCTCGCGTTTCCACACATCGGCCCACGCCTCTTTGTTGGCGATCAGCCGGGGCGTTGAGAGCATGATCGTGTCGATGATACGCAGACGGTTGGCGCGGAGGCTCGAACCGGTCTCGGTAACATCGACGATTGCATCGACCAGTCTGGCCTTGACCTCCGTGGCGCCCCAACTGAACTCGACCTTCACGTCGATGCCCTTTTCGGCGAAGTATTTGCGTGTGATGTTGACCAGTTCCGTCGCTACGATACCGCCTTCGAGGTCCTTCGCTTCGGTTATTTTCGATTCATCCTGTACGGCAAGGACCCACCGGACCGATTGGAGGTTGCGCTTGGCATAGACAAGTTCCGCCACCTCGACCACGTCGGATTCGTTCTCTTCAACCCAGTCGTTTCCGGTTATTCCCACGTCGATGACGCCGTCGGCGACGTATCGGCTCATCTCCTGCGCGCGGAACATCACAGCGGTGATTTCCGGATCGTCAATCGAGGGGAAATAACTCCGCGAGGAGATTGACACTTTGAATCCGGCTCGCTGAAGCAACTCCACCGTGCTGTTCTGCAACGAGCCTTTGGGTATTCCCAGGGCAAGTTTTTTTTCTGAATCCTTATTAATCACTGTCGCATCTCCACTCTTCCTTTTTACCACTTAAACTATAAGGTGGCACGGTCATCCCCAGGGGATGGCCGTGGGGCCTTCATTACGCATACCACGGCTAATCTTCCGCTTCGCTCCAGATTGGACCGTGCCACCCATCAAATTACGTGTTACGGACCACTATTTATCCTCGGCGGTTTTTACGGTTTCCTTTTCGGTCGTTTTTCCCGCGGTGGTCTTCGCGGACGCCTTTGCTTTTTTATCCGTTACGGATTTTGTCTTTTTGGAGGACTTGGCCTTTGTTTTTATCTTCGATTTTTTCATGGTCTTTGCCTTGGCTTTGGCCTCCGTCTCTGCCTTTGCCTTGGCTTTGGCTTCTGCCTTTGCCTTGGCCTTGGCTTTGGCCTCCGCCTTTGCCTTGGCTTTGGCCTCCGCCTTCCTTTGGCGGCGAGCCCTTTCCCTTGCGACTTTGGCGGCTGCGCCGGCGGCATAGTCTCGAAGCGCCTCGTGCCAGGACATTGCATCCTTTCCGGGGGCTATACGCTCCAGAAAGCCCTGGAGATCCGGCAGGTCGCTGTCGGGGTGGATGTACCCGTCCAGTTTCAGCGCTTCCAGCAGCAGGTTATCGACGGGTATGGCGTGCCCGCCGAAGCCGAAGAGCGTAAGGACGCTCTCGGCATAGGGACTCAAACCAATCTTTTCGCGCAGAACGCTGCGAACCTCCCGCTTGGTCATTTTGGCAAGGTAATCCAGGGAAAGCGAGTTGGCATGGTCGAATATGACCTGTAGTGCACCGGTCACGGCATTTGCCTTAGCGCGGACGCCGGGAAAGTTTTCGCCAAGCACTTCGACAATGTCCCGGATCGGGCTGACGCGAAGTTCGTTAAAATCGACGAACTCCTCGGTCAAGACCGACATGGCTGATGACGCCTTTGCCGGCGTCGTGTCTTCGGCCATTATGCCCTCAACCAGCAGGGCGATGCGGTCCGTCCGCCTGGCCGGTGCTTCCCTGGCCCTTTGGGCTACGAGACTTTTTATCTTCTCTTCGTATTGTGCACTGTCCTTCATAAGCAAGCGCCTCTAAGTCCGCGAATTACGCGAATTTTGTAATCAGTAATTCGTAACTCGTAATTCGTAATCAGTAATTCACTGTTTTGTTACCAATTACCAATTACGAATTACCAATTACGAAGTTCGTGTAATTCGTGGACTATTCTTTTTCTTCTTCTTTTTCTCGGATTTCATCCATTGCCCGGCGAATAACATCCAGCGTTTCCAGTGTTTTTTTGAACTGGTGGTCAATTACGAACTCCAGCACCGGCATATGCCGCAGGCTTATATTGTCCCGCACGATCGCCCGTATGTGTCCTGACGCCCGCGACAGGGCCTTGATGCAGCGCTGCTGCTCCGCCTCCGTACCGATAACAGAAATATAGACCTTTGCGACGAGAAGGTCTTCG
>CAYUYD010000184.1:0-5726 GCA_964449105.1 uncultured Planctomycetaceae bacterium
AGGCTGCTATACTGCTCGACCTGACGGAACTTACACACAATTATTTACACTATCCCATCGCAGAGGTCTCGTGGCAGACCGAAAACAAGGGCATCACAACGTCGAAACCCACCAAAGTATGCTTCGCCGGGCGGTTACTTTTTTCCCAGGTCGGCGATGTGTTTCAGACGTTCGATAATTGGAAGGTGCTGGGTGCACTTGTCCTCGCACTGGCCACACTCCACGCACGCGCCGGCCTCCTCCGGCGACAGGCCCCAATGCCACTTGAGGCGGTTGACGATGTCCTGATCACCCCGTCCCAGTATCTTGTGGTTGTACGCCTCCATGAGTTTGGGGATTTCCACGCCCTCCGGGCATGGCAGGCAGTAGCCGCACTGCGTGCAAAGATCGTCGAACCCCTCGCCTATCCGGCTTTTGATGTTTTCGACGTGCTCCGCGTCGTAAGGCCGGAAGTCTTCGACGGCTGCGACGGCTTCATCTATGTGCCGCTTCGTCGTGAAGCCCACCAGCGCGCTGGTAATGGCGGGGTGCGAGACGTTGAAGCGAACGGCGGCCTCGACGACGCTTCGGTCGCCCTGCCCTCGCAGAAAATCCAGCCTCTCGGCATTGTTGGGAATCAACCCCCCGCCGAGGGGATTCATCGTTACAACGCCAATGTTCATCTCGGCGGCACATTCGAGCGCCGAACCGCGGAAAGGAAAGTTCAGCATGTTGTAGCCGAGGGTTATTCCTTCGAGCAGACCTTCGCGGACGATTTCGCATATTTCCTGTCCGGAAAGGTGCAGCGAAGCGGCTACGTGCCCCACCAGCCCTTCTTCTTTGGCTTTCATCGCCGCAGCCACCGCCCCGCCGGATTTACGCCCAGGCCACTGGTCCGCACTGGTGATGCACCAGATGTGGAAGAAATCTATCTTCTCGACGTTCATCCGGCGCAGCGACTTTTCAAGACTTGCCCGCACTTCGCCGCCATCGGAGGCGCTGCACTTGGTCGAACAGTAGAACGACTCACGCGGCATCCGCCTGAAGGCGGCGCCGAATATCTGCTCGCTCTTTCCGGCGTCGTATCCCGGGGCTGTGTCGAAGTAATTAATCCCCTTTCCGTGAGCGTACAGCACCACCTCGGCGTTTGCGTCGATATTTTCGGGTTTATCGAACCGCATCCCGCCGAAACTCACCACGGAAATCTTCTTGCCCGTTTTACCGTAAGTCTTGTGCCACATGAGAATACCTTTCTTGCGGAACCGAATACCCGCCTGGGCGGGCAGGTCGACCGCTACGAAAACAAATATAGCAGGATTATAGGGATTACAGGATTACAGGGATTTAAAAATAACAAAAGAAAAATCCCCATAATCTTAAAATCCCTGTAATCCCGCTCTCTTTATTGACCTTTGAGCGGAACGTCCCGCCGGGATGGCGAGTTTATTTAGCCATTCAAACCTCAATGGTAACTTTCTGGACACTGCTCGCCCTTTCTGCCATGTTATTGCCAGGATGAACAATCGTCGAACATGTCGTGCAGCGTTTTTGCCTGCGGTCCTTTTTCTTCTCGCGGCGCTGCCGGGCACCGGCTGCTCGTCGCGCGATTCGCTGCCGGATGATGCGCGCACCCGTCAGGCCGATGCCAAAGTCCGGGCAGTTTGGGGCAAATCATTGAAGGAACTTCCGACCGCCACGCTGGTTATCATCAGCCCGCACAATGAGGACATCCGAAATGAATACGAGTGGGCGTTCTCGCTTTACAGCGCCGTCAAATATGGCGAGAAAGTTCAGTTTGAATGGCGGGACGTCGGCGGCGGCGGCAGCGCTATAAGGGAATACCTCAGGAATATCTACAAGCGAACCGACTCGTCCGGCATAGACATACTCTGGGGTGGAGGGGAGTTCAATTTCATCCCTCTGGCGGAGGCTGGGCTTCTTAAGCCTGCCGGACTGCCCCCCGAAGTCCTGGCCAATATCCCTGCGGACCTGGGCGGGGTGCCGATGTATGACAATCGCCTGCGCTGGATCGGAGCAGCAGTGAGCGCATTCGGTTTCATCTATAACGACCATCTGCTCAAACGCCTTCAAATCGCGCCGCCGCAGAGATGGGAAGACCTTGGCGAGCCCAGGTTCGCGGATTTGCTTGCATTGGCTGACCCGAGTCAGTCTGCTTCCGCGGCGGCGGCTTATCAGACTATCGCATGTTCCGCAGAAACCTGGCCCGAAGGGTGGGCAAAGCTTCTGAGGGTTCTTTCCAACGCCAAACGGTTCACCGACAGCGCTGGGTCTGCCGCAAATGCTCCCGCCCTCGGCGAGGCGCTGGTGGCTACATGCATAGACTTCTATGGGACCATTCGCGTGGCCGAGGCGCCCGACCAATTGGTGTACGTAAGCCCCAAAGGGCAGACTGCCTTCACCCCCGACCCCATCGCCATTCTTAAGAATCCACCCCATCCCGAACTGGCCGAACGATTCGTGCGCTTTGTTATGTCCGCAGAAGGCCAGGCCTTGTGGGCCCTGCCGGTCGGGCAGGAACACGGGCCGGCTCGAAGCCCGCTGGGAAGGCAGCCCATACGAAAGGATGTCTACGAAAAATACAAAGGGAAGATGCTGGTTTCGATCGTCAACCCTTACGAAGTCGGGCAGACTATGATATTGCGGGGTCACAGGAAGCAGATTGACTACGGCGTTCTGCGGCAGTTGGTCCAGGCCGCTGCAATCGACAATCTGCCTGGATTGAGGGCGGCCAGGGCGAAACTGATTGAGACGAATTTCGATCCGGGACTGCTTGATGAGTTCAACAGGCTGCCTCCGAACGTTGCGACGCCGGCGGAGATGGCGCAGACCAAACGCGCCCTGGAAGATGAAGTTCGTCGGGAGCAGATCATCACCGACTGGCAGCGGTTTTTCCGGGAAAAGTATAGACGAATCGCAGGTTAATCGTATGTTCGCCGGACAAACAGGGATATCGCGTTCACGGCGCGGCGCTCGGGGATCCGCAGGGCCGGTGTCCACGTCGATGGCTGTGGTTCTCGGGGGACTTCTGGTTGCATTCCTGATCGTTCCCCTTCTGTTGGCTATCGGTAACGGATTCAAGCACGACGGGCATTTCAGCATCTACTGGTTCGGCCGGTCGATCGGCAACGAAGTGCTGATGGGCCAGCTGGCTGGTTCCTTCATACTGGCGTGTTTGACGACGGTGGTCATCCTGTTTCTGGCGGTGCCACTGGCGACCCTTCGCGCGCGGTGCAGTTTTCGCGGACAAGGCCTCCTGAGCGTCCTGATTCTTGCGCCGATGATTCTGCCTCCCTTCGTCGGGGCCTTGGCGATGAAACGGCTTATTAGTCAGTTCGGCGTGCTCAATCTGTTCCTGGAACACGTCGGACTGCTGGACTTCGGCAGGTCGGCGCCGCCCGATTGGCTCGGCAGCGGACTGACCGGCGTTGTCCTGCTCCAGAGTCTGCACCTGTTTCCAATACTCTATCTGAATGCATCGGCGGCGCTGGCCAACGTCGATCCGTCTTACGGGCATGCTGCACGAAATCTTGGAGCCGGTCCCGTTCGCACTTTCCTTGCTGTAACCCTGCCCTTGATAAGGCCGGGTCTTTTTGCAGGCGGAACCATAGTGTTCATTTGGTCGTTCACTGATATCGGGACGCCGCTGATACTCGGGTACGACAAGCTCATTTCGGTAACGATCTTCAAGGAACTCGCCAGGGCGGATACCGGCGGGCGCACCTACAGCCTGATTTTCATCATGCTCGCCGGCTCGATCATGCTCTATGTCTTTGGAAAGTTCATATTCGGCCGGCACATCGCCGCCGAATCGTCGAAGGCCGGCATAGCCGAGGAACCTCGCAGATTGGGTTTGTTCGGGACGCTTGCATCATGGGTTCTCTTCGGAGGAATTCTTCTGCTGGCGCTGGCTCCGCACCTGGGAGTAGTCCTGATGGCTGTATCCAAACGGTGGGTCAACACAGTCCTTCCGACGGAATACACTCTGCGGCACCTGGCGTTCGTCGTTACGCACCCCGCCACGTACAACAGCATCATCAATAGCCTCAAGTACGCCGGCGTTTCAACGGTGATAGATATTGTGCTTGGCTTTTTGATCGCCTGGCTGGTGGTCCGCGAAAAAGTCCGAGGGGGAACCATATTGGACGGTCTGGCGATGCTGCCTTTGGCCGTTCCCGGTCTGATTCTGGCTGCCGGGTACGTAGCGCTGACGGCATCAGGCCCGCTGGCGGCGATCGGTCCGACACGAAACCCGTTTGTCATTCTCGTCATTGCTTATGCCGTTCGGCGCATCCCGTTTGTCGTTCGGGGAGTCTCGGCAGGCTTGCAGCAAGTGCCCGAGTCGTTAGAAGAGGCTGCCAGGAACCTGGGCGCCAGCCGGGCGGGAGCGGCCATTCGCATAGCATTCCCGTTGATTGCTGCGAATCTGATTGCAGCGGCGGTCCTGACTTTCTCCTTCTCAATGTTGGAGGTCAGCGATTCGCTGATTCTTGCACAGACCCAGCAGCATTACCCGATTACCAAACAGATTTACACTCTGGCCGTCAGCACGGGATCTCCCGAAACAGCCTACCAGGCGGCGGCCCTTGGCGTGTATGGCATGGTCTTGCTGGGAGGAGCCGTGGCGACCGCTAGCGCCCTTCTGGGAAAACGCATGGGCGCCATATTCCGCGCATAATCTTAAGCAATGGAGTTTTCGGCGATGGAAATCTATTTGCAGGGAATCACAAAGACTTTCGGGGCAGGGCAGTCGGCCGTAACGGCTGTCGGAGACGTTACGCTGCGCATCGAGTCGGGCGAGTTGTTTTTCCTGCTGGGACCCAGCGGATGCGGAAAGACGACGCTGCTGCGGATGATTGCCGGACTGACCTGTCCTACTTCCGGGAGAATCAACTTTGGGTCGCGGGATGTAACCTATCTTCCGGCGGAAAAGAGAAACGCCGCGATGGTGTTTCAGAATTATGCTCTTTGGCCTCACATGACGGTGCAGCGCAACGTGGAATTCGCCCCGAAAATGCAGGGCGCCGGCGCAGGCGAGCGGGAGCGGCTTGCCAGGGAAAATCTCAAGCGAGTGGACATGGCGCAATTCTTCCGCCGCAAGCCGAATCAGCTCTCCGGGGGGCAGCAGCAGCGAGTTGCCGTGGCAAGGGCGCTGGCGGCAAAAGCCGATTGCCTTCTGCTCGACGAACCGCTGAGCAACCTGGATGCACGCCTTCGGCTGCATATGCGAGGGGAACTTCGCAGCCTGGTAAAGTCTGCCGGGACGACGGCTGTCTATGTAACGCACGACCAGAAGGAAGCGCTTTCGATGGCTGACCGCATCGCCGTCATGAACGACGGAAAAATCGCGCAAATCGGCGCCCCCGAAGAACTGTACAACCGTCCGGCGACGCGTTTCGTGGCCGACTTCCTCGGAGAGGCCAACTTCATCGAGGGCCTCCTTACCGGCGCGGGCGACCCCATGCGGATCAAGACATCGTCCGGAGAACTGCATGCCGCCAAAAAGGATGGGCTGGGCGTCGGGGCTTCCGTAACCTGCTGTATCCGCCCTGAAAGGGTTCGACTGTCGCATGAGTCATCCTGCCAACCAACGCCTTGTGAAACTGCGCTGGCCGCTACGATAGAGGCCATTACGTTTCTTGGGGAAATTCGCCAGTACCTGTGCAGACTGGGAGAAAGCACCCTATGGAAGGTAACGGCTTTGACCGGCGGCGATGTTCCCGCCGAGG
>CAYUYD010000185.1:0-5718 GCA_964449105.1 uncultured Planctomycetaceae bacterium
ACGCAGATCCTCAAAGTTTAATTTGGTCTTGGTCTCTGCACTTGGCGCATGCCCGAACCACAACTCCAGATCGGCCCGCGATATACGTCTAAAAACAAGGCGAAGCTCCTCCAGTCCCCAAGGCTCCAAAGTGAGGCCGGGATTCTGCCGCTGGAGTTCGAGAATTTCTTTCTGGACATG
Source organism: uncultured Planctomycetaceae bacterium (assembly GCA_964449105.1). GTDB lineage: Bacteria > Planctomycetota > Phycisphaerae > SM23-33 > SM23-33 > JAUWNJ01. The sequence continues at coordinate 181 of CAYUYD010000185.1, forward strand.
CGGCGGGAGTCCATCAATGGCATTGTGCGCAAAGACCCACTTATCAAAATGAACTTGCCAATGGGTTTTCGCGCCCTTGAAGTCTTCCCTGATCTTCTTGAGCACCTTGGCCTCGGTCATCTCGTTGGGCGCATAGACTTGGAATAGACGCCGCTCGGACTTCAGAAATCCGTCGTTCTTCCGGTCACCACGATTTCCCCACGGGCGGCAGGCCATAAAGTCGGCTTTGTAGGCGCGAGTCATCAGGTTCTCGAAAAACGTCTGGAAGCTGTCGCCCTTCGCCCGTAGGTAGGCGTTCTCGAACTTATTGTCGTAGTAGGCTTGCTCGAGCGGTTCCATGATTTCCTTATCGGGGCTCATGATCAGCGGTTTCCCAGACCCAGTCGCGGCAGCGTAGGCGCTACCTCTTATTTAATTCCGTTCTCATGTTGCATACGATTGTGTGCTTGTTGCGCACAATCGTCAATCGTCATCTTTTTTCTTTTTTCTCTTTTTTCAGTTGTTTTGCGCGGGCGTCGCCCTCCATCGACATCCCTTGCCCCAGCCATCCGCCGGAACTCGAACTTCACAAAACTATTTACACTACTAGCGACTTGCCACCGCCGCGCGCCCCCGATAGCATCATTCCCGCCTGCCCGCCGTGGCGGGTCGAATTGCACACAGGCGAAGGATTCCTTCATGCCGCATGAAGAGATGAACGAGAAGCAGGTGGCTGCATACCTGCATATGGACTTGCGCGAACTTTTGAAGCTGGCGTCGCGCGGGAAGATTCCCTGCCGGAAGGTCGCGGGGGTCTTTCGCTTCCGAAAGAGCGACGTGGGCCACTGGGTCGAATCGCGGATGCCGCTGTTTGGGAAAGATCGCCTGGATGGCATAGAAAAGGGCGTAAGCGCCCATCACGGCCTGGACGAAAACGCGATGATTGTCAGCCTGCTGATCCCCGCGGGCGGTCTGGCGGCACCGCTGGAGGCTAGGACGCGGGACTCGGTGCTGCGAGAGCTTGTGGACCTGGCTGACCGTGCGGGGCTTGTCTATTCCAAGTCCGACCTTGTCGGCGAGGTCTCCAAGCGCGAGAAACTGTGTTCGACGGCCCTGGCTCCGGGCGTGGCGATGCCTCACCCGCGACATCCCCTGCCCTATGACATCGCGGCGAGTTTCGTGGTCGCCGGCCTGACGTCCACGGGCATCCCATTCGGAGCAGTCGATGGGTCCCTCACGCGATTGTTCTTCCTGATATGCTGCAAGGACGACAGGACGCACCTGCACGTCCTTGCGCGACTGGCGAGGATGCTGAACGACCGGCGGGCGATAGACGAACTGCTCGCCGCCCAGTCGCCGGATGAACTGAGGCGATTGCTTTTAAGGATGGAGCAGGATGTAATCCGGACGGAAGAACAACAGCGTTAACGGCGGACCTGCCTGCCGGCAGGCAGGTAGCAGGCCGGGGGCGTCATTCTAAAGAGTCGGTTTCGTGCGATATTTAAGGTACAGGGCGATGTCCGTCGCCACGAGCAGCGCGTTCAGCGGGTACAGGATGGTAACCGTTTGGAATTGGCCGGCGAAAATGATTTTCCCTATCAGCCCGGAGATGTAGCCGATAAAGACCAGCACCATGAAGCCGAGGCTTTTGTCGGTAACGTGTCGCGTCCGTAGCGACTTGAGAATGCTCACCGGCCAGGATATGCCGAAGCAGAGCAGCATCCCGGCCTCGAAAATCTGCGGCGCCGCAACGGTCTGTGCGATCATGGTGCGGAACTCCTGCTAAACTGATTACACCGAATAGTACTCTGTAACAAACTATTCTCTGGGTGGCACGGTCAAGTCGAAGACTCGACCGTGGAGCCTTCAGTTACGCATACCACGACCAATCTTCCCTGCCTGCCGGCAGGCAGGCGCTTCGCTCCAGATTGACCGTGCCACCCCGTCAAATTACGTGTTACAGACTGCTAGGGCTTCTTCATGGCTGACCGCAATGCTTCCTCCGAAAGCAGTACGACCCGTGCCGTCAAGGTTTTACCGCTCCCTGCCTCGTCCACCCGGATGCACCATCGCATCCCGGAATGGCAGGCTGTCGCGTCGTAGGCCACGATAAGACCGGGGCTTCCGGGCACGCGCAGCCCGGTGGGTTTGTAAACATAGGCAAGACCGGAGACAGGACACGCCGGCGGGGCTATGTCCCTGCCTTCTATTGCAGCCAATTCGTCGAGAGACTTCGGCAGGCGTTTATGCATGCCGTGGTAAAGCAGCAATTGTCCGCAGAGGTCGTGAAGCCTCTCGGCGCATGGGTCCGCCTTTGTGCTCGGCCTTTGCACGGCGGGGACGGAGTCGTCTTCCATCCGGCACCCGAACGCAAAGGCGCTGAAGATGACACAGCAGAGCAGGGACAGGATCTTACTTTGGTTTTTCATCGTTTTCTCCCGCCGGTTGGGAGGCTGCGCCTCGCTGCATTGCCCGAAGGTGTTCGTCGAAGGCGCCGGGCTCGACCGCTTCATGGACGGTCTTACTGCCGGCCTTCTCCGCATCGGAAATCCTCTTCAGTTCATCAGGCAGCTTCGCCACATGCGGCGTAAGGAAGATCAGGAGTTCCGTCTTGACCTTGCTCTGGACCTTCTTGCGGAACAGCGCCCCCAGGAGAGGTATGTCTCCCAGGAACGGTACTTTCCGAACCGAGTCGTTGAGCCGATTTTGCATCAGGCCGCCGATGACGATAGTCTGGCCGTCACTGATGGCCACCCGCGTCTGCGCCGAACGCTTGGCGATAACCGTGGCGCTCACCGTCTCGGAGATAGGAACGGTGGTATCGGTAATGTTGGATATCGTGGGCGAAACGTCCATGGTGACGTTCCCTTCGGGATTGATATGAGGCGTTACGTCGAGAATTATTCCGACGTCCTCGTACGCGATGGTGTTAATCGTCTGGCCGGTCTCGGTTGTCCGCGTGTTTCGAATGAGCGGCACTTCCTGTCCCACCGTGATGGAGGCTTTCTGGTTGTCGCTGGCGAGGATGTATGGTCTGGAAAGCACGTCCACTTTGCCCAACCTGTGAAGGGCATTGAACGTGGCGGAAAGACCGGCGTCAAGAGTCGTGGTAACCGTACCGCTGGCCCCGTCTGCCACGGTCGTGCCGAAGTTCAGCGTGGCCGAGCCGGTGGTGCCGAATCGGAGATTCAGGGCCGAGAACTCCGTTCCCAGATCCAGAATCTCATCGCGGGTTACCTCGACGATAAGCACTTTTATCAGCACCTGGCGAACAGGAAGGTCCAGTTCCGCCAGGATCGCCTTCACACGGTCGAAATACTTGCTCGCCGTTCGCACGAGCAGCGAATTAATGTCCTCATTGGCTACGCAATAGACATTCCCGACCAGATCGCCGCCGACACTTCCAGCCAGTGTGAGGGGGGAAATCGAGGACTGTCCCGTCCGTCTGGCGCCGCCCGTCGTCGTTCCGGTGCGGGAACCGGTCTGACCGGTCGTGCCGGTCGCGCCGAAAATATTGTTCATGACATTCGCGACGTTCGCGGCCTTGGCGTTCTTGAGGGGATACAGGAACACTGCCTGGTCTTCGGACGGGTTGGAATCCAACTCCTTGACGACGTCTTCGATGACGGTCATCATCTCCGGCGGGGCGCTGACGACCAGCGTATTGGTCCGCGCGTCGGCGGAGGCTACGACTCGCTGCATTACGGCGGCGCCCTGCTCCTGCTGTCCGCCACCGGCCCCCTGGCCTCTTTCCCCGCCTCGCATTATCCTCTGCATCTGTTCACGAAATCCGGTAGGCTGCCTTTGGGAGGACCGGCTATCGTCCGGCTTGAACAATTCGGTTATCAGTCTGGCGGCGTTGGTCGCGTCGGCATACAGGAGCTGGAACACCCGGACCTCGGCTACGCCGGAGGTGGATTGATCCAGTGCGCGGATGATCTCGACGATTCGACGAACGATGGTTTGCGAGTCTGTGATGATTAACGAGTTGCTTGCCTCGTTGGCGGCGACGTCCGCGCTGTTCGGAAACAGGCTCGCCAGATCGGTCTTCAGCCTGACGGCGTTGACGTATCGCACGGGGATTATCTGTGTGACCATCCGATCGGAAAGTTCGATGTCCTTCGGGTCGTTGCCGGCGCGTACTGGGATGTTGTTCTTCTTTGCCTCCTCCAGCGTAACGATCTTCAGCGTCCGCCCGGTATAGATTGAGGCATAACCCTTCTCCCTGAGAACTGTGTCCAGGAGGGCGACCGCCTCTTTGGTTGAGAGGGGCTGGCGGCTGATGACGGTAACCCTGCCCTCAACGTCCGGCGGATCGACGATCACAAGCCCCGCGGCCTCGGACAGGTACGCCAGCACCGCCTGAAGAGGGGCATTCTGGAAGTTCATGCGGATCGGACCCTTCGGCAACGGACGGGAAGTCGCCGCAGTGGTTGTCGTTGCCCTGAAAGTGGCGCTGGTGGCCGAAGGTTGCGTCGTGGCCTCTGGTTGCGTCGTGGCCTCTGGTTGCGTTGTGGCCTCTGGTTGTGTCGTGGCCTCTGGTTGTGTCGTGGCCTCTGGTTGTGTCGTGGCTGCTGGTTGCGTTTCAGCCTCATCGGCAGCCAGAACTCCGGCTGGGAACATCGTCAGTATCAGGGCCATGAACAGGCCTGGCAACAGACGACCCTTGCTGTAGGTACGCGCGTGGAATAAACCGCCGTCATTTACTGATTTTCTCATTTGTTCAACTCCTGTTGGCGCTTTTGGCGCATCCGTTCCAGAATGGAGGACGTGTTGTCGGGTGACGGTCCGGGCTTGCTGCCGGATTCCCCGCTCCCGTTTTCCGCCGGCATGGTTGCAGCGGTGGACGGTAAAGATGTTGTTATTGTTATAGAGCCGCGAAGATTCTGCCCAATCTCGATCTTCGTGGTTGTCCCGTTTCGGACATACTCGATGTCGTCGAGCGTGATGCCCGTGATCTTCCCTTTTCCCACGTTGTCGCCCACGTAAAGCCTTTCGATTTCGCCGATGCGGACATTCTCAATGAACGCCATTGCCACTGAGCCCTGACAGACCGTGCCTGTCAGTATCAGGTCCTCATCGCTGTCGCGGACGACGACCTCTCTGACTCTGTCGTCCGTGGAGCGGGAGGGCCTCGATGGTCTGGCGCGGTCCCGCAGAAAGATGTTCCGTTCGGTCAGCACGCGAAAACTGTCCCATGTTGGTCGTCCCGGCGCGCCGGGATCCTGAGATTCCGGCTTCGACGTCTGTGCCGCCGAAGCGATTACGATGGTTGCCAGCACGGCCAGTCCATACAGCAGTGTCCTTCCGTTCATGACCTGCCTCCCTTTTGCGAGTCGGCTTTTGTCGAAGTTGCCACGTATAAGGTCGAAATACGGAGTTGCAGCGTAAGGTTGTCCGTTCCTTCCTGCCGAGTCCCGAGTTGCAGCATCTTCACCTTAATTGGAATCGGAGCCGTCTCCGCCAGCCAAAGGAACCGCGACACCGCCGACATGGAACCGGTTCCAGCCGCGTGCAACGTAATCTCACGCAGTTCGGCATTCTCGCGCGAGCGCTCGG
>CAYUYD010000186.1:0-5710 GCA_964449105.1 uncultured Planctomycetaceae bacterium
GGATTTCCCATCTCCCTGCTGCGACGACCGGGACGACCACCAAGCCCGCCTCACAGCCGACCACCGAGCCTGCCGTTAAATTCACTGTCGCCACCTACAACATCAACTACGGCAACCTCGACCTCAAAGAAGTCGTCGAAACGATCCGGAAATCCGACGCCGATCTTGTCTGCCTCCAGGAAACCAATCGGCAATCCGAAAAGCACCTGCGCCAGGCCTTGCGACGGAAATACGGGGACATGTATTTTCGCGACGACCGCGGAGCCGGCGGTTTCGGCATCCTGTCAAAATCGCCCATCAAAAAAGTTCGATACCTGCCGAAAAAATACGGCTACTTCGGAACGCTCCTGTTTCGCACGAAACTGGGCGGAAAAGAGGTCCAGCTCGCCAATGTCCATCTGCATCCGACAGTTCCCCGGCGGGGCGAAAACGGCGGCGAACTGTTGAAACTGTTTTCAAAGACTGAGGCAATCCGTATCCGCGAAATCGAATACATTCACGACAACCTGATTAAAACCCTGCCGACCATTCTCGTCGGCGACTTTAACAGTCCGCCGTACATGACCGTTCCGGATTTCCTCGCCAAGGAGGGCTTTGTGGACAGCTTCGCATCGGCAACGCCGAACGCCGATGCGCACATCACCTGGCGCCGGAGATACAACGACGTGGAATGGCGGTTCCGCCTGGACTATATCTTCCACAACAGACATTTCAAGACCGCCGCCAGCCGAATCATAAAGAACGACGCCTCCGACCATTACCTGGTCGCCGGCACGCTGACCTGGGCTTCGCATCCAACAAGCAGCCCCACATCGAGGCCTCCCGGACCAACAAAGCAGACTCCGACTTCCAGGCCTAAAACCGACCCTATCGGTGCCGCTATCGGTTTGGCCAAGGCGTATCGGGATGCGGGGATGATGGAAAAGGCCCGTTTAATCCTGACCGAAGCGATCAGGAATTACCCCGATTCGCCTCACGTCAATCAGGCGCGCACGCTTCTTGATAATTTGAAATGAGAATAAGCCGGGCGCCTTGACCGAGGTTTTTACCGTACCCGCCGGGACAACCGCGCTGCAACTTTACGTGGCGATTCTTCCTTCTTCCGACTCGCGCTTCGGGCGAGAGACCAGGCGGGCATTGGCGACCAGGTCCGCAAGCATCTTGTCGTATCGTGCGGCGCTGACCGGCAACTTGACCTTCTTTCCAAGGTAGCCGGACAGGTAGATGGCGTTGATTGTTTCCTGCGACCAGAGTCCATCAGCCGCCGAGACGAGCAGTTTGCTCTTTTTACGGGTAATGACAGCCTCGGCGAACATCTTGTGAATCAGCGACGGGTCGTTTTCGCCGACTTCCGGCAGCGGCTGGTCCTGGACGGTCGGAACGGCAAGGGGGTCGGGACCGTCATAGGTGTGAGCGAAGTCCACCAGGTCTTTTTCATATCGGATGTAACGTGCGAATTTGGATCCCTGGTCCAAAAGCGTTATCGCCCCCGCCGTACCGAAAATTTCGATACGAGACGTGTCGCCATGCGTAGCCACGCTTACGTTGAGCATGAACTCCACCCCGTTGGGGAAAACTCCCGCAGCCGAGGCGAAGTCCTCGACCTGGCTGGTGTCGTGATAGAGATTGGTCCACCGCCCGATAAGTTCAGCCGGCGCAGCCTCTGCCGCCAGGCAGCACATCAGGTCTAATATATGCGGGGCCTGGTTAATCAGCACACCGCCGCCCTCATCCTTCCACATGCCGCGCCACCCGCCGAGACTGTAGTAGTAGTCGCTCCTGTAGAACGAGCCGGTAACACGAATGCTCAGGATTTTGCCCAGTTCGCCGGAATCTATCATCTGCCTGGTCTTGATTACCGCCGGCTTGGCGCGATTCTGGTAGTGGACGCCTCCGATGCGGCGTTTGCGGTTAATGGCCTTTACCAACTTGCGAGCGTCGGCAGGCGTCGCTGCCAGGGGCTTTTCGGTCATTACGTCCTTACCGGCCTCGACCACGGCGATGACGCACTCGGCGTGAAGCGGATGGGCAGTGGCGACGATGACCGCATCCACGTCGTCCCGCCGAACCAGTTCGCTCATTTGCGTCGTACCGAAGATGCCTAGTTTTTCGGCCTGGTTCCTCACGCGCGACTCATTGATGTCGCAAACCGCCGTCAACTCGTAAGGACCTTCGCCCTTCGTCAGTATGTCGGCGTGATAATTCCCGATCAGCCCCGCCGAACCGATGATCCCGAAACGAACCTTCCTGTTGCCGGCCATTTACTCATCTCCTGATAGATAGTTCCAAAGCGACGGCACCATAGCACACTGGGGCGGAAAAGGGAACAAATACGCTTTTCATTGACGCGGCGGAGGTCTGATGCGGTAAAGGACGCCGGTAGGACGGTCGTCCACGTATGGCAGCAGGGCTTCGGGGCAGTAGCCGGGAACATTTGAGACGACGAAGACCGCGTTTCCGCCGCGCTCGACCCGTCGCAGGAAGCCTGCGGGATTGTCAGCCACATCTTTCAGCAGGTCGGTGTCCGTCCCGCCGACAAGACGCAGTTTCGGGCCTCGGTTTTCGACCTCTTCTACCCAGCGCAAAGGCCAATAGGTCGTCGAATCGGTGAAGATGATTGTCAAACCGCCGCGGCCTTCAAGTTGCCCCAGCGCCTCGCGGGCGAACCGACCGGCGGAGTCTTCGTTATGCTTCCACGGCGTCAGCCAGTAGCGGGCATGGTCGCGGTACGGTAACGTCCGCCCACCGCCGGGAAGCGGCAGTTTCATCGCATTGGCGGCGGACGGCGCTATCGCATAGATTACCGGCCCGAACGCCAGCGAGACTATCGCGACGATTTTCATCCATTGTCGCCGATTTTCGCACAGGTGCGCAAGTCCCAGACCCGCCAGCAGCGCAACTATCAGGTAAAACGGAACGAAAAACATGAACTGGTCGGGCACGGCATATCGAACGGCGAAAACGAAGTGTATCGCGGTAATGTACGCCATCGCAGCGGCCAGGCCTGCGCCCACGCGCCGGCGAAGCCGCCACAGCCCCACAGCCGCTAATGGAAGAGCAAGGTTTGGGAAGTTGTAGATGATGTATCCAAATCCGAGGGCTGCCGCCTTTGCCGACCCGCCGAGGACCTGCCCTTGCCAACTCCGCCCGAACAGCGCCGACTGGACAGCTACAACCGCTCCGGCCTGAACGGCCATTCGTATCGTCAGCCAGATCAGCGGAGCCGCACCGGCGCACCATGCCGCCGCGAACAACGGCGCTGCATGCCAAACGACGCGCCGGCGCCACACCAGCATCGTCACAGCCAAGGCGTATGCAGGGGCGGCCAGAAGCGCAAGGTTGTGCGTGGCTACGCCCATACCGTTGAAAAGCCCCATCAGCAGCACCATTGAAACCCTTGGTCTGCGCACCAGGGCAACAAGCGCCAGCAGTTCGCCGGTCATCAGAGCGGCAAGGAGTGCGTGGCTTTCGGTTATTGTCGCCAGCCACCAGACGGTATGCGCCAGTCCGAACGCTCCGGCGGCGAAGTATGCCGCGACGGGCGCCTTCGGAACAAATCGTCGGACGAGCACGGCCAGATTGGCTGTAGCAACGGCGGCGGCGAGGACGGAAATCGCGTTATACCGCCAGACCTCCGCACCCAACGGTATTACACTGACGCACCTGCCAAGTATGATAAGCAGCGGATGCGCCAATGCCAGGCCCAGGCTGCCCGAAGGGTCGAAGGTGTGCATTCGCCATTGGAAGATGCCGCTGTCCTGCCAGGCCGGTCCGCGCTGCGAGGTCAACAGGAACACCGCAGCAGCGACGGCGGCGACCACCAGCCACAATCGTTTTGCTGATGGCGTTTCGTCCAGTGGCCGATATGGCTGTTGTAGCGACACCTGCATAGGCATTAAGATACATTATCGTCGCCGTACCGGCGACTGCTAAACATTAAAGAGGTAATCGCTGAGTTGGGACAGGGCACGTCAAAATCAGGCGGCGGGGCAGCGGCGCTGGTCGAGGCGCTTCGGATTCGACACTGGACGAAGAACATCTTCGTCCTGGCGGCGCTGCCGTTCAGCGGAAAGTGGACCGAAACGTCCGCCTGGACCATGGCGTGGGGCGCTTTTGCGGCCTTTTGCCTGCTCAGCAGCGCGATATACCTGATAAACGACATCGCCGACCGTAAATCCGACCGAATCCATCCCGTCAAGAACCGCAGACCGATTGCATCGGGTCGATTGTCGCCGGCTTGGGCGGCTTGGGCGGCTGCGGTGCTTCTGGCCGGCGGAGGGGGAATCGTCGCGTTACTGTCCTGGAAATTATATCGTCCCGGAATGCCTCTTGCGGGGATGGGGCTTGCGGCATGGTCCGGGGCGTACGTGTTGATTAACCTCACTTACAGTCTGGGTCTGAAAGGCAGGCCCATCCTGGACGTTATTATCGTGGCGATGGGGTTCGTGCTCCGCGCCATGGCCGGAGCGGCGGCCATTGCCGCGGTCGTCAGTCCCTGGCTGGTGGTCTGCACGTTTATGCTGTGCCTGTTCATCGCACTTGCCAAGCGTCGCGGGGAGATTGTCGCGCTCGGCGATGAGGCCGCCGGGCAGACCCGCAGGGTTCATCGCTTTTACACGCCCACCAACATCGAGCACATGCTGGCGGTGTCCGCGGGACTGGCTATCCTGACCTACAGTCTGTACTGTCTGGCGCCGGCTACGGTGGCGAGGGTCGGTTCGTCGCATCTTATCTGGACCATCCCGCTGGTTGTCTATGGAATGTTCCGCTACTACTGCCTGACGCTCTCTGCCGGTGGCGAGGACCCTGTGGCTGTGCTAGGCCGCGATAAGGTCCTCTGGCTGGTCGGGACGGCGTGGCTTGTGTGCGTTCTCATAGTCCTGCGGTGGGGCGGCAGCGAGACGGTGAGGGGATTATTGTTGCAGTGAGTTCGAGCAATTCTTACCGCCCGATTTTTTCATAAACTTTTCCCGCTTCTCTTATCATCGCCGCGCGCCATTTCTCCAGTTGCTCCGGCGAGACGGCTGTCGAACGCATAATCCGGCTGTCGTATCCCGGCGGTCTGGCGGCGGCGGCGATGCGGATTTCCGTCAGTATCTTCTCCAGCGACACGGCGTCTTTGGATTTCTGCTTCGCCGCCTTGACGAGCGCATCGCACTGGCAGGCGAGGTCGTAGTCGGACAGACCCTGCTGAAACTTCAGCAAACTCAGCGTAGGTTCGAATTCGCCGCCCTTCGTCGTCGGAAACAGCAGGCTTTGCGGATTGAACGAAAATGCGTCGAACGGAGGCCTGTGATGGAATATCTGACTTATATATGCCCCGTCAGCGCCGACACCCCAGCAGTAGAAACCACCGGAGTACACATCAGGATAATTCAGGTAAAGTGCGAAGGTCTTCCCCCTGCCGGTCTTTCTGAATTCCTCCACGATGCCGCTTATGTCTTTGTGGTTGGGTGTGCAGATCAGCGTATCTGTCGCCGCCAGCAGACTCACCCGCGCACCGGCATCCATACTGCTCAGGAGCGAGGCGCCGGCGCCGACAGCCGCTCTGCCGTTCATCGCCCGGCGAACAGTCAATGCCCTGCCGGCAACTTCCGAAAGTGTCTTCTCGTCCCACCCGTACCCGCAGTACAGCGAGTAATCGGTCAGTTTGTTCTTACCGGCAAGGTCATTGCACAACCTGACCGCATCGTGGGTCTTGTTGACGTAC
>CAYUYD010000187.1:0-5701 GCA_964449105.1 uncultured Planctomycetaceae bacterium
CCTTCTTCTGCCGGATGCCGAAAAGCAGATGATTCAAGGCAGTGCGGTGCCGGAAGGTCGGATAGAGGAATTTCGGATCAGGCGTTACGCTGAACGGAGGTTCCTTCAATTTGTAATGGTCCAGGTACATTCTCGGTTCTCGTATATTGCCGCATGTTTCGTATCGTCAAGCTACCCTGCCCGCTTGACCAACAAAGTTTGCCTATTCGTTACAATCAGAATTCATAGAAGAATCAGCAGGGATGCAGGGGATACAGGAGATACAAATTTTTTCTTCTTTTTATTTTAATCTGTATCCCTTGTATCCCCTGCATCCCTGCTAATTCTTTGACCGAGGGGAGTCTGGACTTTCATTACCGATTGGGCGATAAAGAAGCAGGTGAAATCATGCCGAGCCGATATGAAATCTTCGATACGTCGCGTCTGCGCCTTCGCCCGCTTTCCGAGCGGGAGAGCATCGTGGACATTTCCGATCTTCTGGAGGCCGGTCAGACCGACGGATCCTTCGAGCATGACGCCCTGGGCACGCTGGCCGAGCGAATTGTGCGCTCGCGCAGCGTCGGCGGAGCGGTGGTGCTGATGATGGGGGCGCACGTCATAAAAGACGGACTGAGCCGGTATGTCATCGATTTGATGCGGCGCGGGCTTGTGGACGTCGTTGCGATGAACGGAGCCGGTATTATCCACGATTACGAACTGGCCATGAACGGCGCTACCAGCGAATCGGTCGCGCGTTACATCCGCGACGGGCGCTTCGGCCTGTGGTCTGAGACAGGCCGGCTCAATGATGTTGTCGCCGCCGCAGCGGAGGAGGGGCTTGGTCTTGGCGAGGCAGTCGGGCGGGAAATCGCCGCCGGCGACTATCCGCACCGCGACGTCAGCATCTTCGCCGCAGGTTACGAACTCGGCATTCCTGTTACCGTCCACGTGGGTATCGGATACGACATTATCCACGCCCATCCCAATTTCAACGCTTCGGCCTTCGGAGCCGCCAGCGGACGCGACTTTCTCATCTTCGCACGCATTATCGAGAAACTCGAAGGCGGAGTGCTTCTGTGCTACGGGTCGGCCGTGATGGGCCCGGAGGTTTATCTCAAGGCCCTGTCAATGGCCAGGAACGTTGCCGAGACCGAGGGGCGGAAAATCTGCCATTTCACCACGGCGGTGTTCGACCTGATGGCCCTGCCGGAAGATTTGACCAGCACACCGCCGGACACCGAACCGGCCTACTACTACAGACCGTTCAAGACGATCCTCGTCCGCACGATCGCCGATGGAGGGGAGAGTTTCTACATTCGTGGCCGGCATCGCGCCACAATGCCTGCCCTGCACAAACAAATCATCGCACGCCTTCAGCCGGAATGACTTTCACCACAGGCAGCCGGGGTTATGGTTACGGTAGGCCTGCGCCTTTCGCCGGCGTCAGAATCCGGGCAGGAAATCTTTTTCGGCTTCGAACAGTTCTTCGGTCATCTGCTTGATTTCGGCGGGGCAGCAGACGGCGGCGGTGAGCGGGTCGAGCATCAGGGCGTGGGCCGCCAGTTTGCGGCAGCGGTGGATGCACGCTTCAGCCGCCAGGTCGAACATCCGCATATTGGCGTCGCACAGCGCCGCCAGTTGCGGTTCAAGCCGGCCGAAGTGCGTCGGCGTTATTCCGCGCCTATCGACCAGGCAGGCGACCTCGACGACGCCGTCGGTCGGAAGGTTCGTAATCAACCCGCTGTTCGGCACCGTACCGTGGATGACAAACGGGCGATTCGTCTCCATCGCCTCGATGACGAAACCGGCGTACTCCCGTGACCGCTCAAGTTTCGGTTCGATTTGTCCGGCGATAATGTCCCGGCGGTGCTGGTCGCAGTCTTTCCGCCACTTCGGCCAGTTGTCGGCATAGAAACTGCTCTGACCTCGATATTCACTGCGGCAGTATTTTTTAATCAGTTCCGGCCTCTTGCGATAGTAAGGCAGGTACTCGCTGAGGTGCCCGCTGGATTCGGTTACGAACCGCCCGAAATGATGCATCATATCGAAGCGGATCGGGTCGGCTTCCCAGATTGTCGGGTCATTGCTCCGCCGGAACAGCAATGGGTAGAGGTCTTCGCCGTTTCGGCTCAACTCGGTGAACCACGCCAGGTGATTGATGCCCGCGCAGATCCAGGTCATCTCGGCGTAGGGGATGTCTATGTACTTTGCCAGGTTGTGACTGGTGCTCTGGACGCTGTGGCAGAGTCCGACGACTTTGACGGAACTTGCGCGTGCTGCGGAAAGGCACATTATGCTCATCGGGTTAGTGTAGTTGAGCACCCATGCGGCGGGGCAGAGTTCCTCGACGTCCCTGAGGGCCTCCAGGAATACCGGAACGGTCCGCAGCGCCTTGAACAGCCCGCCGGGCCCGATCGTGTCGCCGATGCACTGGTCCACGCCGTATCTCAAAGGAATACCGTTATCGAAGCGGACGCACTCTTCGCCGCTGACCTCGATGCAGTTGATGATGTAGTCGGCGCCCGGAAGGACTTCCCGCCGCTCGGTCGTGGCAGTAACCGTCCAGCCGCTTTTTCTTCCCATCCGCTCGACAACGATTCTGGTAAAGGCCTCTGCCATTTCCAGACGCTTACGGTCGATATCGACGAGGGCGAATTCCCCTTCATCAGCGCCGGGTATATTCAGCACGTCCTTGACCAGAGGCTCGAGGAACATGCTGCCGGCGCCAAGGAAGACGACCTTTATAGGCCTGTCGATGCGGTCTTTAATGCCGATGTTTTCAGCCAACTTTATGTGGGCGGCATGGCCCTGGCTTTCGACGGCCTCTCCTGACATCAGTTTTCTCCTCTTTGTCTATTGTTGGGGTTTGAAGCATTTATTACTTCTCCGTAATTAATTAATACTTCAACGGACATTCTATTAGCGCAACAGCCGAGGCGGAAAGCAAAAAGAAACAGGCCACGTATTTTTTTATATTTTTCTTTCGGCTTACTGGATTTTATGCCGACAAATATGTATAATAATTTTGTACATATTCCTGACGGAAGGAAAAGGTCATGAAAGCATCAGTTGTTGAGTTGCGTTACAAGATGAAGGAAGTTATGGAAGCGCTGTCTCGCAACGAGTCGGTAACGATCCTGTACCACGGCAAAGAACGAGCAGTTATCGTTCCGGTCAAGGATGCTTGCCGACAAAGACCTTCGGCGTCCGAGCATCCCGCCTGCGGGATTTGGAAAGACCGCGACGACCTGAAGGATGTTCCCGCCGTTGTCAGGAAATGGCGCAGGCGGCGCAAAAATGCTCTTTGATACCGATATTCTCATCTGGGCTTTGCGGGGCGACTCAAAGGCTGCACGCCTGATCGACCGCACGGACGCTTTGCATCTGTCGGTCGTTTCCTATTTGGAACTGCTCCAGGGCGCACGGAATCGGGCGGAACTGCGGGCGATTAAGAGTTACCTGAAAGACCTGGATTTCCAAATGATTCCGCTGGAAGAGAACATTGGACATCGAGCGGCCATCTACATGGAGCAGTATGTCCTGCAAACCGACCTGTGTCCCGCCGATGCGCTGATTGCCGCCACCGCCACCGAAAACGCCTTGCCTTTGGCTACCGGGAACAAAAAACACTTCTCGGTTATTCGCGGACTTGAGATCGTACCATTTCTGCCAGGGTAGCTCCGAGCGAACCATCTGGCAGGCCCCCTGGGGGCAGGCAAGGAAGAATATCCATGTCGGAGCAATTGCGAATCGCCCTCATCCGCTGCGCCTGCGCCGACGCCCTCAAAACCCGCCAACCGACCTGGGCTATCCTCCGGGCGGCCCGGAAGTGTAGTTGACTTGCTTCGACTCCGTTGGATAATACCACCGCCGAAGCACTTTCTGAAAAGGAAACGAATATGGACATCGCCCGATACGCGGAATTCTATCGCGACAAACTCCTCGACGACGTGCTGCCGTTCTGGACTCGCCACTCGCCCGACCGCGATTTCGGCGGGTACTTCACCTGCCTGGACCGAGCAGGGGCGGTCTATGACACGGACAAGTTCATGTGGCTTCAAGGCCGGCAGGTCTGGGTGCTGTCGAAGATGTATCGCCACATTCGGCAGGAGGCGGAATATCTTGACCTTGCCCGGCTGGGGGCCGAATTCATCCGCGACCACGGCTTCGACGAGAACGGCCACATATATTTCGCCCTGGAGCGGGCGGGCAAGGCCTACGCCAAAACCTGCATCTTCAGCGACTTCTTTTGCGCGATGGGTCTGGCAGAGTATTCCGCCGCCTGCCCCGATGGGCAAGCCGACTGGGCGCGCGACCTGGCGATTAAAACCTATCGCGGCATCCAGCAGTGGCTCACCACGCGAGCCGACCCGCGCAGCGGATTCATTCCCGGCGTCAGACCGACCGAATCAATGGTCTTCGACATGATTAACGTGAACGCGTCGCAGGAAATGGCATCGACTATTGATGATCCTCTCTTCCGCAAGTGCGGCATCGCCGCCGCAGAAAGAATCCTCCGCCTCCACGTGGACCGCAAAGAAGGGCTGGTCTTCGATAACGTCGCGCCCGACGGTTCTCACCCCGACACCTTTGCCGGTCGGGTGATGCTGCCCGGCCATGCGCTGGAGGGTCTGTGGTTCCTCATCTCCGCCGGAGACGCCTGGGGAAGGGACGACATCGTCGCTTCGGCAATCGAGGCAATTCCCGATATGCTCGAGTTCGGATGGGATAAAGAGTATGGGGGGTTCTTCTACTATCTGGATGCGGCCGGCAAACCGCCGGAGCAGTTGGAGTGGGACCGGAAACTCTGGTGGGTTCACTGCGAGGTGCTGGTGGCGCTCCTGATGGCCTACAAACACACCGGCCGGGCCGAGTTCGCAGAATGGTTCGAGAAGGTACACGATTACTCCTGGGACCGCTTCGGCGACAGCAAGCACGGAGAATGGTTTGGCTATCTCGACCGGGGCGGGAAGGTCTTTCTGGACCTGAAGGGCGGAAAGTGGAAGGGCTGCTTCCACGTGCCGCGGACGATGTGGGCGTGTTGGCAAATTCTTGATGGGATGAAAGGGGAAAAATGACGGATAAGAAGGCAAAGGCTGTGCGGAAACCGCGCGGTGTTCCCGATGTAATCCGGCAGCAGGTTCCCGGCAAGACGAAGGGTTTCGCCGGCCCGCGGTGGCTGGTGCTGACCGGCCGGGACGAGCCGCTTGAGCACTACGCCGCAGCCGAGGCCGGCGCACTGATTCAGCAGCACGTTCCCTACGTGCTCCAGACCATCGTCGGCGACTGCGACCGGGGAAGGCTCAAGCAGTACAATCTTGTGGCGGTCGGCACGCCGGAATCGAACAGCCTAATCGCTTCACTTGTTGCCGAGGGCAAGGTCCGCCTGGCGGGCAAGCCGCAGTCCTACGCTATCGCCGTTTTGCCCAGCCCATACAACCCCACCCGCCAGGTGCTGGTGCTGGCCGGGGCCGACTCGCAGGGTGTTCTCTACGCCGTCCGCGACTGGGAGCACTATTGCTATGACCCGTACGTTACCGACCTCGTTCCCCGGTGGTTTTCGCGGCAGCACGCGGACAACCCCCCAAACCCGTGGGTACCTCTGAAGACGCCGTTTCACCAGCCCACGCCGACCTGGAACCTGACCGGCTCGCCGAAGGTTCTCGACCGCGGCATCTGGACCTGGGGCTACGTCATCTATGATTATCGGCGATTTCTCGAC
>CAYUYD010000188.1:0-5682 GCA_964449105.1 uncultured Planctomycetaceae bacterium
GAGCAGCGGGAGTGCCGCCCAGTATGCTTAAATCATCCGGCCACCTGATTTCACCCGTCCCATTTATCAGGCCAACAAGGTCAATGAGGCCGGGGAATGGTGAACCGTCAACTATATTCGTGCTGATGTTGTCATATCCGAACATCTCAATAGAGTCTTCGGGGTCTCCGACAAGGTCGATGCGGACTCCCTGCCCGGCGGCGTTGTGATATATGAAGAAATCTCCGCCGTTAAGTGTCGTCAGGAGAAGCCTTTGCTCAAGAGGCTCAAAAAGCGGAGATAACCTGCCTGCTTCCCTCCTTCCCGAGTTTTGTTCCTCGCTGCTTTCCGTTTCTGCCGGCCTTTGTCCGCTCCCTCGATTGTACTTCGACATGTTACACTCCCCTAAAAAACAAGTTACGCCGCGTTACGCTCCATGAGAGTGAAAACGAAGATAACATAAATGGTATTATTATTCATTATTAATAACGCTATTATCCACAACAAATTGCTATTGTCCATCTATACTTGTCATTTAATTTACTCCGCCTGTCAAGATAATAATTCCTCAACCCAAGTTTTGAGGGGTTTTATCGTAAGACGTTTCGCAGCCGGTTCCTTCTATAAGCACAGGCGATCTGTCGAAATACCGGCGTTGTGCCATACACGATGCACGACCTGCGCAGGTCGTGCATTACGGATTGGATGAAGCGGCTTCCCGTTCGTTTGGTCCAGCAATTGGCCGACCACAACGCCTTTTTCGGGCAAAAACGATGCTTACAAGTGGTTGACAAGTTACTAACCCGCATATTGCATGAGTAGTGAGAGTCGTGGAGCATAACGGTCAGTTTGGGGCTTCGCTGGGCTTTCCCGGCTTCTGCCGGCGCAAAACACCCCCTTACCCCCACTGCCGGAACCGGGATTTGGTCAACTCATGTGGGCACAAGCAGGGGGTCGCGCAGACGTGACAAGACTCCTGCAAAGAGTTCTTTAAGTGGATAGCCGCCGGCCAGGTGCAGGACAACCCTCCGAACCGAACAAGTAATTCTTGCTCCGATCTTCAAAAGCATCAGTCGAATCGGCAGAGCGTGGACGCCGAAGCCAGTGGCTGCCGCTCGTTCATGCCGCGTTCGGTGACAATTTGTAACAACAGATTGTCTCGCAGGCTGTCGTGGTCGTTGAGGTCTTCGTAACCCATTGCGATGGCGAAGATGCGTTGTGCCAGCATCGTCCACAGGTCGTGGGTGATCTTGGCCGGCTGGCGCGGGTTCTTGTGATCAGGTCACCGCGGCGGCTCGCCCGTGGCGACCTGCTTTCAGATTTCCGGAATTCAAAATCGGACAGGACTTGGCATTGGCGCCGGACGATAATATGATGGATGTCGTACGCCCGTAGCTCAACCGGATAGAGCAGCGGTCT
This sequence comes from uncultured Planctomycetaceae bacterium, assembly GCA_964449105.1. Taxonomy (GTDB): domain Bacteria; phylum Planctomycetota; class Phycisphaerae; order SM23-33; family SM23-33; genus JAUWNJ01. The sequence goes on from CAYUYD010000188.1 coordinate 1,399, forward strand.
TCTAAACCGCAGGTTACAGGTTCGAGTCCTGTCGGGCGTGGTTGTCGAAATGGCGGACACGGGAAAGGACATTCGCGAGGCCGAGTATCTGGCACTGGACGATGCAGCCCTGCTGGGGCAGTGCGACGTGAACATATACAAGGCCTCCGGGCCGGGGGGGCAGCATCGCAATAAGGTCTCATCCGCCGTCCGGCTTCGGCATCGTCCCACGGGTATCACAGCCCAGGGGTGCGACAATCGGTCTCAGCACGCAAACAAGCGGGATGCGCTGAAGCGATTGCGGGCGAAAATCGCCTGCCAGGTCCGCAGGCCCGTGGATTTGCAAGGTCCGCTTCCGGAAGCAATGGCCTCTTGCCTGTTCACGCCGAAGGGCGCTGTGGCCGGCGCGAAGAAACGGCTGCGGGTCGGAAAGAGGGATAAGCGCCTCTGGCCGGTGGGGCAGTTCCTGCTGGACCTGCTGGACGCCTGCGGCGGGCGGTTGTCCGAAGCGGCCGCGACACTGGAAATCACGACGAGCAACCTTACATCTGTCCTGAAGCAGGACCGACACCTGTATGCAGCCGCACAGGAAATCCGCAAGCGCCACGGCCTGGGGCCGGTGAAATGACCGGTAGGCTGGGCCGGAGCGCAGCGGAGTCCCGGCAGGGTACTAAGCGCGTGGAGTTGATTATATGAAACCTGACATTGTAATAATTGGCCCGGGCGTGGTAGGGCGGACGCTGGCTATCCTTGCTAGCCGTGCGGGATGGCGCGTTGCCGGGATAGGCGCTCGGGATGAGGACCAGGCCCGCGCCGCAGCCGAGGCCGTCGGACCCGATGTCCGCGCCGGAAAGATGGAAGAAATGGCTCCGTTGGGGCGACTGGTGCTGCTGACTGTCTCGGACGACGCCATCGAGCCGGTCTGTCGAAGCCTCGCCGAAGCCGGCTGCTTTTCCGCCGGCGCGGTCGTAGCCCACTGCTGCGGGGCTATCGCTTCGGATGTCCTTTCGCCGGCCCGCCGGCTGTGCGGGGCTGCGGTCGGGTCGATGCACCCGCTCCAGACCTTCCCCAGCGTCGAGGCCGGCCTGGAAAAATTGCCCGGGGCGTATTGCTTCTGCGAGGGCGATGAGCGGGCGGTCGAGGCATTGGAAGACCTTGCCCGGGCGGTCGGCGGAAAACCCGTGCGAATGTCGGCAGCTGGAAAACTGCTCTACCACGCCTCGGCTGTGATGGCGTGCAATTATTTTACAGCCCTGATGGATGCAGCCCTAGCTACAGCCGGTCACGCCGGTATATCAGGCGACGACGCCCTGGCCGCCCTTGAGCCGCTGGTTCGCGCGACGATGGAGAACGTCTTCGCCAACGGCCCGGAAAAGGCCCTGACCGGCCCGATCGCCAGGGGCGACGACCGGCTGGTATCGCGCCAATTCGCCGACGTTCTGTCAGCCGATAAAAACCTCGGCGAACTGTACCGCACACTGGGCCTGTGGACGGTCGATGTCGCACTGCGAAAGGGAACCATCGACGACGAAAAGGCGCAGAAATTGCGAAAGATATTCGCTGTGGGATAACCGGTATCCCGATTGCGGATTGCGGATTGCTGATTGCTGGAGGGGGATAGAGGGACAGATACCATAATTATCCCTTTCATCTGCGAGCTACCATCGAATTAAGGTATCTGTCCCTCTATCCTCTATCCTCCGAGGGACAGGCAAACGCGGCGTGTCAGGAGACCCTCCGCGCAAATTGCAGTTTGAAACGAAGCGGAATCTCGGCTCCCCAAAGAATCCTTGACGAGTCGGGCGCTATAAGTGTATTTGTATGGTTTATGAACGGAACTCGTATATCCGATCCTTCTTTCACCGCATTATTCGATGAAATCGACCTGCCGGTTGATTTCTCGGGGCTGTATGAAATCCACCATGACGATGCCTTCGAGTGGCTGTCACGGGCCGAACAGAAGTCAATCCATGCCGTCGTAACCGATCCCCCTTACGGCCTGGTCGAATACACGCAGGAGCAGTTGGATAAAAGAAAGAACGGCAATGGCGGCGTATGGCGCATACCTCCGTCATTCGACGGTTGCCGGCGCAGCCCGTTACCACGTTTTACCATTCTGACGGAATCGGACAAGAATTCGCTGCGGTCGTTTTTTTCCCGTCTGGCCGAAGCCCTGATGCCGGTTCTCGTCCCGGGCGCTCACGTTTTCATCGCCACAAACCCGCTCGTCTCGTACCTGGTGTATGAGCCGTTTATTGCGGCCGGCTTTGAGAAACGGGGCGAGATTATTCGAATTGTGCATACACTTCGCGGCGGGGACCGCCCCAAAAACGCTCACCGTGAATTCGCCGACGTGTCGGTCATGCCGAAATCGTGCTGGGAGCCGTGGGGACTTTTTCGAAAGCCATGCGAAGGAAGAGTTCAGGACAACCTCAGAAAGTGGGGCACGGGCGGGCTGCGCAGAGTCTCGGCGGAAGAGCCTTTCAAGGATTTGATTTATTCATTGCCGGCGCGAGGGTTTGAACGTGAAATCGCACCGCACCCGTCGCTTAAACCCCAGCATTTCCTCCGGCAGATAGTCCTGGCTTCGCTTCCTTTGGGGAAGGGCGTATTGCTCGACCCCTTTATGGGTTCCGGTTCCACAATTGCGGCTGCTGCCGCCTGTGGGCTGAAAAGCATCGGGCTTGAAAGCAATCCCGAGTTCTTTGCGATGGCGAAGGACTCCATACCGAAATTGGCTGCGTACAAGCCCCGCGAGGTCAACGGTAATTATGGAAGGTCAATATAATGCCGGAATCACTAACAGAACTACTGGATCGCATACGTAGAGACAGTGCCACTTTTTATTCCGTCCACGAAGAGGCTATATGTCAAGGAATAGTCCTTCCAATACTGAGTAAAATTAAAGAAGAAATTGATAGGAATTGGAAAACGGAGAATATAAATGAGGTCGTACCTCAGTTCGCTGTAGGAAACGGACGGGTGGACTATTGTTTAAAGGTGGCGGATAAAAAAGCCGTCTTCATTGAGGTCAAACGTGCGAGCGAGAACCTGCAGGACCATCAAGAACAATTACTTCAATACGCATTTCGTGATGGTGTCGAGATCGCAGTGCTTACAAATGGGTTATCGTGGTGGTTATACCTGCCGTTATTAGAGGGCAGTTGGGAGGAACGCAGGTTCTTTGTGATCGATATAGAAAAGCAGGAGACCGACGCAATTAAGCAGCATTTTGCGCAGTTTCTTGGTAAAGACGCGATCAAAGATGGCTCCGCAGTAGAGAATGCGAACGGGATGCGTGCTGGCAGGGAGAGAATAGCCCTTATAAAGAAAACGATTCATCAGGCATGGGAGCAACTTTGCCGGCAACCACAAGACGAGGCTCTTGTTGACCTGCTTAGCGACAGGGTTGAGAGTCTGTGTGGTCATAAACCAGGTCCGGACCAGATTGCTGAGTTTATCGTTAAGACGTTTCGCGATCCTCCACCCATTATCACGATCGGTGGAAGACATGAGCCACCCAAAGACGGGTACACTGGTGAAAAACCGCGTGCATTCACCTTTATGGGCGAATCTGTTCAGGTATCCACTTGGAAAGATGTGTTAGTTGGTGTCGCTCGTGCCTTGTATCAACGCCATAGCGATGATTTTGCTGATAAGGTAATTCAGAGACAGAGACATATGCCATATTTTTCAAGGAATCCACAAGGGATGCGGTCCCCGCGAGAAATTCCAGGTAGTGGGATATGGATTGGGGCACATGGCAGCGCAGAGACCCTTATGGAATGGTGCTACGCCATGTTATCTTTGTTCGAGTACGGACCTGACCAACTTCAGGTCGAAATCAGGTAAAAGTGGTCTCCGTCAATAGAATAACCGCGTATAAGGACGCGCGCCCTTCTTAAAATCGCGTTTTATCCCGTGCATCCCCTGTATCCCTGCTAAAGAAGTCCCAGCAGAGTTCCTGGAGTTCCGGGGACAGGCATATTATCTCGTAGATACAGAAGGTTCTCACAGGAAAAATCTGACAGAACGAAAGAATTGATACCGCGCACGAAAAGTTAATGCGCTCGGTATCGGAAGCACCTGACGAGCCGCGAGTGGAAACGAGCGGGTTCGACTCAATGGTGTTGGCGGAATATCCCGCTCCCTGCCGGTCGCGGCTGGCGCGCCAATGTAAAAATCTATCCGTTCACATCCGCGCGCGCAAACGTCAACGCAAAAAAGGGGGGTGGCGAAAAAAATAAAAAATATTTCTTCTATGGCGGACAAGCACTTACGTCATTTCGGCGGTTTTTGCGTTGA
>CAYUYD010000189.1:0-5668 GCA_964449105.1 uncultured Planctomycetaceae bacterium
ATGTGCCTGGCAGGCGATGTTGACAACCGTTCCGTCGCAGACCTCGGCCGGCGCGTTCGCCGCCAGCCAGTTCGCCTCGCAGACATTATCGATGTAGCAGAAATCCCGGCTCTGCTCGCCGTCGCCGAAGACCACCGGCCTTTGCTTCCGCAGGATGTTCGATACGAACGCGGGTATCACCGCCGCATAGGCCCCTTCGGGGTCCTGGTACGGCCCGAACACGTTGAAATAGCGCAGCGACAGCGTTTCCATGCCGTAACAGGCGGCATAGGCGCGCATGTAAGATTCGCAGGCAACCTTGCCGGCGGCGTAGGGGCTGACCGGCATCGGCGCCATCGCCTCGTGCTTGGGGGATTCTTCCCGGTCGCCGTAGGCCGACGAACTGGCTGCAAAGATGACCCGCTTTACGCCGGCTGACCGAGCCGCCTCCAGCACCGTCAGCGTACCGTTGACGTTGGCGTCGTGGCTGGCGAGCGGTTCCTCGACGCTCCGCGGGACCGAACCCAGCGCAGCCTCGTGGAATATCGCAGCCACACCGGAAACGGCATGGTCCATCGTGGACCGGTCCCGAATATCACCCTCGATAAACTCGATTTTCTCAAGAAAATCGGCGACGTTCCGACGTTTTCCGGTGGCGAAGTTATCGACTACGACAACGTCATGCCCCTTCGCCAGGATGTATCTGACGAGGTTGGAGCCGATAAACCCCGCCCCGCCGGTAATCAGGTACTTTGCCATTCTTTCCCTTTCTTTTTTCACACGCAATTTCTTCTCCGTGCTTGCCGCGGATGTGATTTGCTTTTTTCGCAGCCGACCTACCATCCCGAGTCCATTACCAACGGCGCGACGTACATTGTAACGAACCTCGGGCTGGTGGAATCCATGTGCCCGCCGTGGTTTCCGCCGGCTGCCATACCGCTGTTCCAGGGGACTTCCCGCAGACCAGGCGGGCTTTTTTCGAAGCCTCTCAGTCCAGCAGAACGCGCCCGCCCGCCGTCAACGTTGCCGACGAATATGGTCGCGCCAAGGATTTCATCCCGATCGGAAGAAAAATTCACAACACCGTTCCGGCAGCGGCCCAAGGCCTTGGTAAGATCGTAGTTGCCCGATATGCTTGCCGACAGGAGGACAAGCCCGTCGATTTGCCTGCCCTCTTCCAATTCTTCAGCAGCGAAGACGGCGACGCCCCCCCCGCCGCTGTGCCCGACCATCCAGACAGGCCTGCCGGGATGGGAATCCTGATAATTCTCGATGAATCGGGCGATCCTGCCGCCGGCAAGGCGGTTACCGATAAAATCAGTCTGGTTCAGCAGCACCCCCGCCAACGGGACGGGTCGGCCCCATCGGTAAATAGGCAAAGCAGACCCGACGCTGGCGGACAGAAGCCCCCTGCGAATATTATAACTGTTAGCCCCTTCACCCTCTATGCCCGGAAGGATAATAACCAGCCCCTCTTCCAGCCGGACATCGGTAACATACTCTTCATTGGTCGGTGAGCAGCCAACCGCCGATAAAACTCCTAAAGCCAATATCAAAATCGAAATTCTCATAATCGATTTCCCAATAATACCATTGGAATCAGCGTCACGGCAATGTAACAAAACGCATCGAAGAAACCAAGCCGGATAATATGCTGCTTGCAAAAAAGTTTGCACAGTTACGCCAAAAAATGCCAAATGTTAAATGCTAAATGCTAAATGTCAAATGCCATTTCCCTTACTTGACCAGAAACGCCCCAGGCACGATGTAGTTTATCATTTATCATTTTTCATTTAGCATTTGCCGCTTGTGCACAATACTGTTTAAGCATTATTGCAGCCTGCTTATATCCTACACACAGGCGCCGGTAAAACCTATACCTGCATTTTTATTGTCCGAGGCAATTTTTGGTCTTGAAATGTTTTTACGATAGTCGAAAATTAGATTCGCATCCTTGGATTTGTTGGATGAATATAACTATATATAGTTCACAACACAATGTTCACACTGGCATGGTGATGCGATGTCAAAGGAAAAACCCGACGGCAGAGAATTAGACAACCTTGGCGAATATGTGCCTGTCGTGTACGCACATTCCTTCGAACAGGCCGACTGGTACTGCCAACTCCTGGAGGACCACGACATCCCGGCGATAACGGACGAGGACTACGAACCCCCGCCCGGAAACAAAAGCGACCGCCACCATCGGGGCGTGCCGATCCTCGTGCCGAAATCAATGTTGACCGATGCGAGGGAGTGCATCTCGCAACTGGACGAGATGGAAAGTTTCTGCCAAGACGATAATATCGACGAGGACGAAGATGAATTCAGCCCGGACGCCGGCTTCGAAACCAGCCGACACGATGACGAAAATGAGTATTTCTAAGTACTCTGTCCTGCGCGTTACGATGGGACCGCACGAGCCGCGGCCGTAAGGCGACTTGACCGGAGACAGGGCGCCAGAAAAATAGAACGCTGTATTTATTAAGCCATCATGCCGATAATATAGTCAAGGGAGGGGCTGACTTACTGGAGAATGATAATGGCTAAAGATAAGTTGCCTGCGAAGAACAAATGCTGTGGCGATTCGCCGGATGAGCGGTGCAACGGCGACAATCGTCGTAAAGAGTCGGATCGTCGCGCCAGTGTTGTCGAGCAGCGGGTGGGTCTGGATCGCCGGCGCAGCGCGGGACGCCGAAGAAGCGAGACCCGACGGGCCGCCGAAGAAGGCGAAATGACCGACGAACAGTTTGAATTCCTCATGGCAATCAATCGTTATAAAAGCGACAACAACCGCCTCTTCCCCACCTGGACCGAGGTCCTTGACGTGACCCACGCAATCGGGTACAGAAAGGTTGCAAAACCTGAAGATATCAAGTAGAATAAAAGGGTGGTAACAGTATAGCGCGGAGCAAACCTGTTATGCTTGGCAGCGAACAGATGAGTCTTGCTATTCAGGTCGCCGCGGTCGTGGCGCCGGTGGCGATCTACTTCCTTCTCCTGGGTCTGCTAAACAGCCAGCCGAATCCGCAGATGCTCAACGCCCGCAGCGACTTTATCCTGCTCAATGCAGCCTTTGCGCCCGTCCTCTGCGTACCCGTATTAAATTACTTCGGAACGCCTTTCTGGGCGGCGCCGGTCGCTATCGTCATGATGCTGGTCGTATCTGCGGCGCTGGCGCCGCGACGGACAAGCAACTGGGTGGTATATAACATCACTCTCCCGGCGGCCTTTCGCGCCGCCGAACGGGCGCTGATGACGATGGGCGAGTCTTTCGACCGACGAGACCGAAGGATCCTGCTGCGAGGAAAAGACCTCGCGCTGAAGTTTTCGGCCATGCCGCTTCTGCGGAATGTATCGATATCCGTCGAAGGCGACGATACGACCGATTTCGGTAAAAAATTTGAAAGCCTCCTCGCCGCGCAACTGACCGGTATCCCCGCCGTCGCGACGCCCATGGCCGTTACGTTCCTGCTGATCGCCACGGCAATGCTGATTACACCCCTGGGGCTGTTGGCCGACAGGATGCCCGAAATGGTCCGCATCATCACCGACCTGATCGGGTAGCCTCATCCGCCAAATCACGGGCGAGACGCCCGTGCTACCTAAATTCCACTTGATTCAGAATCCAATATCTGTATAATCCTTCGATTGATTCAGGGTAAAGGTGAAAAAAAGACATGAAGGCAAAAATACATCCCGAATACAAAGATGTTACCGTAACCTGTGCCTGCGGTAACGCATTCTCTACTCGTTCGACGCTTTGCAAGGACATCCGCGTGGAGATATGCTCCGCCTGCCATCCGTTCTACACCGGAAAGCAGAAGTTTGTCGATACAGCCGGGCGGGTCGAGAAGTTCCAGAAGAAATACGGCGGGGATTACTTCAAGAAGCAATAGCACCGTAACCAATCGGAGACGCCGGCGGCAATGCTTTATTGCGCCGGCGTTTTTCAATGTTCCGCAAGTTACCTTGCTCGCCGGACTTCGGCTGATTGCTGATTGCTATGTCATGCCCGAAATCTCGCACAATCTGATTGTGAAACTCGAAGCCGCCGCTGAACGCTACGGTCAGTTGGGCGGTCAGATGAACGACCCTGAAGTGGCGTCCAACCGCGACCGCATCGTGGCTGTCTCCAGGGAATACGCTCGCCTGGGGCGGATTGTCGAACCCTACCGCCGATACGCCGCACTGGTCGAAAAGATAGAACAGGAGGGGGTCCTCCTCGACGACCCGCAGTCGGAGGCCGACCTGAAGGAACTCGCGCAGGCCGAAATCGCCGAACTGACCGCCCAAGCCGACAACCTGCTCGACGAAATCCTCCAGTTGCTGATAATGAGCGACCAAGGCGATGTCAATTCGGTCCTGCTGGAAATCCGCGCCGGAACGGGCGGGGATGAGGCCGCTCTTTTCGCCGCCGACCTGCTGAACATGTACACGCATTACGCCGAACGGAAGGGATGGAAGGTCGAGGTCCTTTCAACCAGTCCGACCGACCTCGGCGGGTTCCGCGAGGTAATCGTCAACGTCAAAGGTAACGGCGTCTGGGGCCGACTTTGCTACGAAGGCGGGGGACACCGCGTCCAGCGAGTACCGAAGACCGAAACGCAGGGGCGGATACACACATCGGCAGCCACCGTAGCCGTCCTGCCCGAACCGGAAGACATCGAGGTCGAAATCAACTGGGAAAAGGACGTCCTCGAGCACGTCAGCCGCGCCGGCGGTCCCGGCGGGCAGAACGTCAACAAGGTGGCTTCTGCCATCAAACTGGAGCATATCCCGACGGGAATTACCGTCTCGATGCGCGACGAGAAGAGCCAACACAAGAACCGTGCCAAGGCCAGGCGGATACTGGCGTCGCGCGTGTACGAAAAATTCCGCGCCGAACAGGCTGCCGACCAGGCAGCCGCTCGAAAGAGCATGATCGGCTCGGGCGACCGCTCACAGCGAATCCGCACCTATAACTTCCCGCAGAATCGCTGCACCGACCACCGCCTCAAAAGTGAAGGTCAGGAAGGTCGCCACGGCGACTCGCCCGTGGCGAGCGGAAACTTCAACCTCCAGACCATTATCTCCGGCGATATGGAGGAATTGACCTCCGCCCTGGCCGCACAGGAAAAAACCCGACGTCTGGCGGAACTGTAACCGCCTGCGCGTCAGGCATTTACGACTCCCGAAAAAAATTCATATTTTCCCGATTTCCCTCAAACTCCCCGATTTTTTCGCAACCCTTTTCATAGCAGGCCCCTCCGCAGGCAAAAACAGGCATTTATTGCTTCGGTCAGCCCCGTCACCAAACGGTAGAACAGGAAATCCGCCTCGTCCGGGAGGACTTGCCCATACTCGATGAGTAGGGACAAGATACAAGGGGAACCACTGAACGCATATACCACCGGATGCCGTCAGGGACAAGATACAAGGGACAAGATACAAGGTCGGGCATACTTGCCCGTCATTTTCTTGTACATCGCCTGAAATCAGTCGGGCAAGTATGCCCGACCTATCTGCTGGACGATCCGCAGCCGCAGGATTTTGGGGTCTTTAGATTCTCTCATTGTTGTATAGTATGGATACGGGCACATGTGGACTCCCTTTCGGTTACTGGTTGGCGCCGAAAGAGATTATTCCCTGTGCCCGCTTTTCCGCAGGACTCTGCGAGCATGTCTTGGAAGCCTTTCTGGTTAATTCC
>CAYUYD010000190.1:0-5594 GCA_964449105.1 uncultured Planctomycetaceae bacterium
GGTTTTTTCCGTTCACGTTTGCGCGCGCAAACGTCAACGGAAAACGGTATGGGTGGCCTGCCCCCCAAAAGCTGTACCAAGAGCAGGTCAGGCATACTTGCCCGTGGACCCGCTAGACGATTGGGAGAGGTTTGATCTTCAAGATTTTCCTGGCCTGCTTATTGGTGTTCGAATATTCTCTTTTGCAATTCTACGTTCACTAACAAGGAGTAGGTCAAGCATACTTACCCGACATCATTCTGTCGATTAAAACCGAAAATGTCGGGCAATATGCCCGACCCACCTGCTAGAAAGCGAGATATCCACTATGGACATTCGTCAACTGCAAGAGGCTATCAGCGAGATCAAGCGAGATATGGAAGCAGCGATTCGAACGGCAACCTGCCTTGGCAGGAAGTACACTAACGGCCAGCGAGCAAAGGAAGCACTCATCCGAAGCCAGCGCCTCATAATGAAGATCCACGAAGTGACCAAAGCATCGTTGTCGGCAACGCTACGAGATAGAGGAATGAGGCATGAGATTCATCCGCCCATCAGTGCTTCCAGCCCAGAACTGAAGGTTACTGGATTCATAAAGGCGAAGCAACAAGATGTTGTTGCCCTCATGGACGGATATCCACCGAGGCCGGAAGTCATCCAAGAGGGCCCACTGGAGGGTCTAACTGATCCGCTGGGTAAAGCCGCGTCGGAAAAGGCAATCGTTCATTGGTGTGCGAAGCCAGATGAGTAGCGTGACCAAGAACTTTGACACGCTAATGGAGCGGGCCTTCGCGGAGACGCTGAACCTTCGTCTGAGATTGCCCAACCTGGTCATGGCCGAGGTCTACCTACTTCCTGTTGTTGAGTACGACGATTTGGCAATGACCAACAACCGTGTCGCCTTCAAATCTGGTTTCGTGCCCGTTGAGAGGTTCATCAAGACATTTCTTGGTATTAGTGGCCGAGACAATGACAACCTGGATGCATCGCTCTACAAGTACGACAGGTCATGCTTGGTGCTCATCAATTGCAGGGATAATCCACCGTGCGTCTTCGAGACGTTGGAAGAACTTAAGGGCGAGGGTGTGGTCCCGGACGAACTCGATGTTCCATTCGACAGGTTAAGCCCGCGGGACTTCTGCAGCGACCTTGTTGATGCCTATGTCGAACGTCACAAAAACTGACACACGTGGCTTAGTGAATTGAGCCAACGACCTCGTCCAGGGTCCCAGTTGATAGGCCGTACAGGTTGGCGATGATCGTGTCGGCTTCGCTTGAGGATGAAGAGATCACTTCTTCCTGGAGTGCCTCGGGAAGGTTCGGAATGCTAAAGCGCTCAATGAAGTTCTTCTGGTAGCACTGGTAGTTACCATCGATCTGAAATGACGTCAGTTTCATGTAGTAATGCATCACCCTTGACTCGAGGATGAGTTTCAATACTTCCAGTCGCACACCCATTCCGAAGAGCCCCGACTGCGGCGTGAACACGGCGTATCCATTGCAGAAGAGCGTGTCCGTCGGATCGACGAAGAACTGTGGACGAGTGTTAAAAGTCTTGGTCAGCAGTTTCGGCCCCGGAGCATCACGCCCTTGAGTTCTGCCCCATGCGTACCAGGCCTCATAGGAACGCATACCCTTGTCCCGGGACTCTAGGAGCTTCCTGCACGCCGACAAGTACTCGTAGGTACCAGGGTACTGGGCACGAAGCTCATCTTCGGGGATGAGTACAAAGATCCCGTTTTGATGCCGATAGGGAAAGATGATTTTCCTTGTGACCGAATCCAACCGATCTTGCTCACGGATATCTGCTACGCGGATCGCGGGTCTGGTAATCGATTTCTCAATTTCGTACTCTTGCCCCGTCTTCGGATGAGTCGCCCGGCACTGGCTCCCCCCGTCATCCACTAAAAAGACTTTGTCCTTTAGCGTAGCGAATCCAACGCGGATGTCAGCAAGTGTGCCGAGCGGAGTACCGACACTCTCGATCTTGTGGAGATTCCTCATATGAGTGGGCTTCGCTAGCCTCCACTTCTTCGGACTCAGAGACTTCAGCGGAACAAAACCAAAGTCAAGTTTCCGGAGTTCCTGCAAGCTCGCATCCTTCTCAACCCGCTCGAACTCAATGGCGTCGTGATGTCCGCAATCCAAGAAGACGAGGCAGGTATAGGCCAGAACACCCCTGAAGACTCTATGGTGGCCAAAATCCACAATGCGCCGGATACTGCGTTTGTCTTGAAGCGCCCGGCGTACTTGTTCGCCCGCAAAGGACGTAAAGAGGTTGTTCTGCGTGATGTAGGCTAGTGTCCCGTCAGGAGCGAGAAGTCGATGTCCTGCGATAATAAACAGGATCGACAGACCGAAGTTAAACTGAACGAATTCGGAATAGCACCGAGCGAGTTCCTCACGGTAGTTGTTGTCGAGATTCTGGAGCTTGACATAGGGCGGATTCGTCGCCAACACCTGAACCCCATCCGGCGCACCTATTGCGTCCAAAAGCTTCTCAGGAGGAGTAAGCAGGGAATCTAGGCAAAGTATGACCATATCCTGCTTGGTGACAGTTTCAGAACGCTGCGCCGCAAAAAGCTCGACCAGACACTGAGCATGTTTCAGGGCATCTGGGTCGTTATCTACTCCCGCAACATTCTCCAGTAGCGATTGCTTGATTGATACTTCGTTCCGGAACGCCAGATGCGCGGCAGCTCGGATAAGGAAGCCACCGCTTCCGCAGGCAGGATCAAGAAACTTCGAGATGTGGCTGCGCGTCGATCCGCATGCCTCAGTGATGAGGTAGTCTATGATGTGGTCGGGCGTGTAGATGGCACCCTGTTCTTTCCTCCGCCCAGCGTCGATGAGGCGTTCAAAGGCAGCTTCGACGTCTTTCAATGTTGCTTTTGCATTGATACCAGACAGGTACTCCTCTACTTCAGTCGCCTGGCGAGCGTCACAGGCGTCGAGGACCTCCCTGGCTTGGCCATCCGACGCCAAGTGTGATTCTGCCGCAGGATTCCGTCGAAGCCACCACCGAAGAAAACCTGACCTGATGGCTTCGGGAACATATTTGCGGAGCAGTTTGTCCGTGGTATTCCGTGCCATTGTGTTCATATTACAATCTCCTATCTGTGATAGAAACTAGAAAACTAAGGAAAGTTTCACCCATCATCAACTCTTCTTGCCCCGTCCAGCAAGCCGCCGGGAAAAGGCTTGCCTACGAACCGCAGAAAAAAAGAGCGGTGAAAATAACGAAGATGCCGAATCACTCTTTCGATCCTTTCCGCTGGCTGGGTGGTCGGTCGGCCTGCTGTTTAACTTGGCGCAAGGCGCTGCGTAACAACTCCGCCTGCCAACCCATCAACTCCAAAGCCGCCTCGATGGACTTCTCCACTGCCCATTCCTCTTTGCGTAACTTTTTAGCCATTTTTCTTGCCCCTGTGTCCTAATTGAGTAGAATACACTATTGTAGGCTAGAGAATATTCGCAATAGCGAATGTTGTCAAGAATAATATTCGCAAATATAAAATATTATGTCAGCGGAAACTCCCATTCCTGAAATATGCCGGCGCGTGGAGCAGGTCCGGCGCGAACTGCACGGGGATCGCGGTAAAGTCCGCTTTGCCAAGCAGTTAGGCATTTCGCCCTCGACGTATAACTACTACGAGAGCAGCCGAATCCCGCCGGCGGAGATACTGGTGCGTATTTCCGAGGCGGGCGGGGTGGATTTGCGCTGGCTTCTGACTGGGGCAGAATCGTCCCCTGCGGTTCCCGCCGGCCACCCAGCCATTGGGCGGATTGCTAAACTCCTGGGCGATAATCCCGACGCTGCCGGGCCTCTGATGGCATTCGTGGAGATACTGGCCGAATCGTTGTCCTGGCCGGCGAAAGCGAAAGCGGACGCGGCGAAAAAGACGCAGGTTGCAACGGTCGCCGCGGCGACCAGAACGACTCGCCCGCGGGGAGCGGAGCCGGTGGAGGTCGCCGAACCTGCGTCCGAGGCGGGTGGTCAACCGAAGCGGGACTGAATACCGATCCTGGGCCGGTCTGCCGCTGGCGTGCCGCAGTTCTGGGCCGATGCCGGCGAGGCCGAGGGCGTAACCGTCCTTTCCGACCTGGTGGATCGCTATGCCGGGCGTTCAGCCGGTCGGATTGTCGTCGCCGTGGCGACCGGCGAGTCCGGCGAAGGCGATCAGTCCGCCCAGATAATCACCATGACCGACCCTGACGATGAGGCACCGGCAGAGTTCGTGATAGCCGGGTCCGTCAAAAGCAAACACCCCGATGCCTTCGCCGTACGGATTGACGGGGACTCGATGTCGCCTGCGATTCGGCACGGGGACGTGGTGATATGCTCTGCCTCTGCTTCGGCGGCGGACGGGTCTGCGGCAGTGGTTCAACTGGCAGGGCAGATCGGCGTAACCTGCAAGGTTTTCCGTCGGGCGGGCGATACGGTCCACCTGATACCGATAAACGAGCAGTACGCGCCGCAGTCCTTCGGCGCTGAGACGATAGTATGGGCCAGGCGGGTTCTGGCTCGCATCAGGCCAAGCCGATAGAACAAAACCCCGGGGACGGAAACGTAATGATGACCCGACGCGAAAGACTGATGGCCACCCTGCGCGGTGAACCTGTGGACCGGCCCGCGGTGAATTTCTACGAAATCGGCGGATTCGACGTGGATCCGTCCGACGGCGACGAATTCAACGTCTATAATTCGCCGTCATGGCAGCCGATGCTGCAACTGGCTGAAGAGCAGACTGACGTAATCCGCATGCGCAGTGCGAAAATGAGGCCCGCGCCCGGGAACCGCCGGGATGAGTTCTTCGCCACCGAGCGGTACACCGAAGGCGGCTCGCGCTTCACTCGAACGACGCTCCGCGTCGGCGGCAGAAAGATGACCTCGCTGTCTCGCCGCAGCCCCGATATGGACACGGCGTGGACGCTGGAACATCTGCTGAAGGGCGCCGCCGACGTCCATGCCTACCTCGAACTGCCCGACGAGGTATTTGCTTACGAGCCGGACGTAAGCGAAATGGCGGCAGAGGATGAAAGACTCGGCGATCGCGGTATTGTCATGGTCGATACGGGCGATCCGCTGTGTGCAGCGGCGGGGCTGTTTCCCATGGGCGATTACACGATTATCGCCCTGACCGAGCAGGAACTGTTTCACCGCCTCCTGGAAAAACACGCCGGATACCTGCACGAACAAACCGAGAAAATCGCCAGGTCATTCCCAGGCCACCTCTGGCGGATTTACGGACCTGAGTATGCCGCGGAGCCGTACCTTCCGCCGAGTCTGTTCGAGCAGTACGTGGTCAAATACACCGGACCGATGGTGGAGATGATTCACAGGTACGGCGGTTACGCGCGGATTCACTGCCACGGCCGGCTTCGAGCGATATTGCCGATGATCGCCCGGATGGGCGCTGCTGCAATCGACCCTATCGAGCCGCCGCCGCAGGGCGATGTCGAACTATCCTATGTCCGGCGCGAATACGGGCCGGATATGGTTCTGTTCGGGAATATCGAAGTCAGCGACATTGAAAACTTGGCCCCTCCTGATTTTGAGAAGGTTGTCGTCAAGTCCCTGCACGACGGGACGGACGGGCGGGGGCGGGGCTTTG
>CAYUYD010000191.1:0-5570 GCA_964449105.1 uncultured Planctomycetaceae bacterium
AGATCGTGCAGTTAGGCGGGAAACTCGTCAAGGACGTTACCGGCTATAACCTTATCGGGTTGATGGTCGACTCGGAGGGCACGCTGGGGATATCCACGAAGATCACGCTGAAACTGATGCCTTTGCCGACTTCGAGCGTGGATTTGCTTTGCCTGTTCGGCACTCAGCTTGCGTCACATGGCGTACGATAGCACAGAGAGGCAAGGGCGGCAACCTGGAGGGGTGGGAAGAGCAGCATCGCGGCTGGATACGCACAGCATAAACACCGGCGGCGGTCAGCGCGAGAACCGGCCTTGCGAGGTCAGACGATTTTTTCGAGAACGTCCCGCTGCTTGAGTTTATTGATGTGTGTCAGCAGTTCTTCCTCATCAGCCCAGCCGGTAAAGTACCAGCACAGCATTCGATACGTACTCAATGTCGGCTTCCGGACAGTCCACAAGGCAATCAGCAGGGATGGTGGGTGTAAAGTATTGTGTGTAAGTTACGAATTTTGCCTTCGGCACGAATGGTTCCGAATGGTTTTGTATCGACACGAATTGGCGCGAATCGGCGCGAACGGTTCCCTGCTGGACCGGAATACAGAAGAACGGGGACTTGGAAAAGAAAAACAGATGAACCAATCAACCAATTGACCAATTGACCGGTTGACGGTTAGACTCATAACGCTATGAACAAGCACATCGAATATGAAAGTCCGCTTACCGGGCGCTACGCCGGGCCTGCGATGCGGGAACTGTTCGGCGCTCAGCGCAAGTTCTCGACGTGGCGGCGGCTTTGGCTGGCGCTGGCCCAGGCCCAGCAGAAACTTGGTCTGAACATCTCCGACGAGCAGATCAAGGAGATGGCAGACCACCTCGACGATATTGATTTCGCCGCAGCGGCCAAATACGAGCAAAAGTTCAGGCACGATGTAATGGCCCACATCCACACCTTCGGCGACGCTGCCCCCGCGGCAAGGGGAATAATCCACCTCGGCGCTACCAGCCAGTTCGTCGGCGATAACACCGACCTGCTTCTTATGCGCGAGGCGATGGACATTATCTCCGATTCCATCGCCGGCGTAATCGACGCCCTCGGTGCGCTGGCGGAACGCTACCGAAAACTCCCCTGCCTGGCCTTCACGCACTTCCAGCCGGCGCAACTGACGACGTTCGGGAAGCGAGCGGCTGTGTGGTGCTATGACTTCGTGATGGACCTGAACGAACTTCAGCACCGGATCGACTTGCTGGAGTTCCGATCGGTCAAGGGCGCCACCGGAACGCAGGACAGTTTTATGGCGCTGTTCGCCGGCGACCACGAAAAGGTCCGGTCGCTTGAAAAGATGGTCGCCGAGAAGATGGGTTTTGAGCGGATTTGTCCCGTTACCGGACAGACCTACAGCCGGAAGGTCGATGCCCATATTGCCGGAGCATTGGCGGGTATCGGCGCATCGGTGCACAAGTTCTGCAACGACGTCAGGCTGCTGAGCGGTATGAAGGAAGTCGATGAACCGTTCGAGTCCGGCCAGGTCGGTTCCAGCGCCATGCCTTATAAACGCAACCCCATGCGATGCGAACGTGCGACGGCATTGGCGCGGTTCCTGATGGACGTGTCGGTTTCGCCCCTGCACACCGCCGCGGAGCAGTGGCTGGAGCGGTCGCTGGACGATTCAGCCAACAAGCGTCTGGCGATTCCAGAGGCGTTTCTGGCGGCTGACGGAATACTGCGGATCGTCCTGAACGTCGCGCGCGGGCTGGTGGTATATGATGGTTCCATCGCGGCGCACGTCGCAGCCGAGTTGCCTTTCATGGCCACTGAGCGCATCCTGATGGAGGCGGTCCGGGCAGGGGGGGACAGGCAGGGGCTGCACGAGAAGATACGCCGACATTCCATCTCCGCCGGCGAGCAGGTGAAGGTCCACGGACGGGCGAACGATCTGATTTCGCGCCTCAAGTCCGATGCGTCCTTCAGGGATGTGGACATCGATTCGCTGATGGAGCCTTCTACATTTATCGGGCGCGCACCGGAGCAGGTGGACGAATTCATCGCCGCTCACGTCGAACCCGTCCGCCGGCGATATGCGCATAAACTTGGGGCAAAGGCCGAACTGGAGGTCTGATGGATTCCACACCGAAGCGTCCGGTCTATTCATTGTCCCTCGGCAAGGATGTTCACCGCTTTACCAGTCAATTGAGACTGGTCGGCGGATTGATAGTGTTGGCTTTGATACTGGTCATCCTGGGAGCCTTCAGCGGCATCGTCGTCCGATTAATCCATCCCAGAGAGGGCGCCCTGTCGATTGTTTTGCTTTTAGGTTTCATCGGGATTGTCGCACTGGCGGCAGGAACAGTAGCGATTGAGGTGTCGGACCGTCGGGCAAGGAAAGCAAAGGCGATGGGGGATGCGGTTGCGATATACCGGACCGGCTGCGTTATCGCCGGCGGATCGAACTTCGTCGCCGGTCTCTGCACCGTGGGCGTGATTTTCGCCAACGGCTTGAGCGACGGACTATGGCTGCCGATGATTCTGGTCTTGTCGGTGAACACGCTCGGCATGGTCCTTGCCATACCGCGGATTAAACATATCAGCAGGATTCACTACAGCCCCTCGCTTCCATACTCGCGCTTATAGCGCGGATAACGAACAAGCGAAGGGAAGCGGAAGTCGCCGTGGCGACCGCAGGCGTTCCAAACTTTGACTCGCCCTCAATCCCCCGCTTCGCTTCTGATGGCCTTGAACGCCTTCAATGCCTGGTCGAGGTGGTTGCGCGTATGAACGGCGGAGACCTGCGCCCGCAGTCTGGCGGCCCCTTCCGGAACGACGGGGAAACCGAAACCGGTGATGAGCACGCCGTGCGTCAGCATCGCAGCGGCCAGTCGCAGGGCCTTGGCTGTGTCGCCGACGATAATCGGCAGGATGGCCGTCGGAGACTGGAGCACTTTGTAACTGAGTTTCCTAAGTCCTTCGCGGAGGTATGCGACGTTTTCCTGGAGGTGCCCGACGCGGTCCGGCTCGCGCTTCAGCAGGCCAAAGGCAGCCAGCGCCCCGCCGGCCACTGCGGGCGGAAGGGCGTTGCTGAACAGTTGCGGGCGAGAACGCTGGACCATCAGTTCGATAACGGGTGCAGGACCGGCGATGAACCCCCCTGCCGCGCCGCCAAGGGCTTTTCCCAGCGTGCCCGTGATAATGTCCACCCGGACGCCGAAATGCTCCGGCGTGCCTTTTCCCGTGCGCCCGACCACGCCATGTGCATGCGAATCGTCCACTGCCACGAGGGCGTCGTGTTTCCCAGCCAACTTTACGATTCCCGGCAGGTCGGCCAGATCGCCTTCCATGCTGAAGACGCCGTCGGTGATAATCAGTTTTCGCCGAGCGCCCTGGGCCTCTTTCAGGCACCGCGCCAGGTCGGACATGTCGCTGTGCTTATAGACGAGGCGATTGACCTTCTTGCCGCAAAGTCGGCAGGCGTCGATGATGCTGGCGTGGTTCAACTCGTCGCTGATGACCGCGTCGTCGGCCCCTACCAGCGACGGAACGAGCGCCTCGTTGGCGTTCCAGCAGGAGACGTAGGTGGTGGCCTTTTCGGCGCCGCAAAACTCGGCTATGACTTTTTCCAGTTCCAGGTGAATCGAAAAGGTCCCGCAGATGAACCGCACCGAAGCGGTCCCCTGCCCGAAGGAGTCCATAGCCTTCCTGGCCCCTGCCAATACGTCGGGATGATTGGCAAGACCCAGGTAGTTGTTGCTGCACAGATTGATGACTTCTCGTCCGTCCGCCAGTTTGACCGTCGGACCCATCGGGCCGGACAGCACCGGTTCGGTCTTGTAAGTACCCGCTTCACGAAGGGCGTCAATCTCGCTGCGAATCTGGTCGATCGTCTTGCTCATGGATACTTCCCTTGTCTATATCTTTGCGTCGGTCCAGTCGAGGACGACTTTGCAGGCGCTTCCGTCCTGCATCGCCTTAATGCCTTTTTCAAATTCATCGAATCGCAGACGATGGGTAATCAGCGGTTCAATCAGGTTCGGTCTTCGGCGGAGGAAACTCTCGCAGTGATACCACGTCTCGAACATCCGTCTGCCGTTGATGCCGTGAATCGTCAAGCCCTTGAAGATCATCTGCTCGGCCCAGGGCATTGCCACGTCGCCGGCGGGGATGCCCAGCAGGGCGACCTCTCCGCCGTTGCGGACGCAGCGGAAGCCTTCGACGATTGCCGCGGGATGCCCGCTCATCTCCAGAAGCACGTCGGCGCCGCCGCGGTCGGTCAGGTCCTTGACGGTCGCCTCGTCGGCTGCCTCCAGCACGACGTCTGCGCCCATGACCTTGGCCAGTTCCCGCTTGACGGGATTGGGATCGGCGGCGATGACCAGGTCCGCCCCGCCGGCATGGACGATGCCGATGCCCATCAGACCGATCGTACCGCAGCCGACGACGAGAACCTGCCTTCCGGAAATCGGCTGGGCCATTACCGTGTGCATCGCGTTTCCGAACGGGTCGAACAGGCAGGCCTGGTCGTCAGGGATGGCCGGGTCCACCTTCCAGATGTTCGATTCCGGAAGCACGACGTATGGCGCGAAGCAGCCGGTGATATCGACGCCGAGGATGTCCACTTTTTCGCAGATATGGGTTTGTCCGGTCCGGCAGCAGTAGCAGTGTCCGCAGCCGATGTGCCCTTCCCCGCTGACGCGGTCGCCGGGACGGACGGCCTGTACCGCCGCGCCGACATCCTCGACGATTCCCACGAACTCGTGCCCCGCCACCAGCGGCGGCTTGATGCGCCCGGACGCCCATGCGTCCCACTCGTAGATATGACGGTCCGTCCCGCAGATTCCGGTCTTACTGACGCGAACCAGAACGTCCCGCGGGCCGGGGGTCGGGCGAGGCACGTCGGCCAGTTCAAGCCCGACTTCCGGACGGGCCTTAATGATTGCTTGCATGATTCCGCATCCTTCTGTAATATCAAATAGTTGCGTTCACTATACTGAATTCCAATATAATGAACAAATGGCGAAAGTCAATAAACATTCTGAAAAAAAATCTTTCCCTCAAAAAAACGTCGCCCGCCACGGCGCGCGACTGAAATCTCTGCGGTCGGCCAGGAACCTGACGCTCCAGCAACTCTCTCAAATGGCCGGCGTCTCAAAAGCAATGCTCAGCCAGATCGAGCAGGACAAGGTCAACCCCACCGTCGCCGTCATGCTCAAGATCGCAGCGGCACTTCAACTGAACATCGGCGACCTTATCGACTCGCCGATGCAGGGGAATATCTTTCGCATCATTCCCGCTTCCGATGAGCGATACACCTTCCGCTCCGACCCGCTCTGCACCATACGCACGCTAAGCCCGCTGAGCCTGGAAAAGAGCATCGAGTTTTATCATCTCAAACTCGAAGCCGGGGGGGAACTGCGCTCCGAACCCCACTTTCCGGGAACCGAGGAGTTCTTGCACCTGACCAGGGGGCGAATGGGAATAACCAGCGGCGGCCAGACATCGGAGATTAAAAAAGGCGACTCGATCCATTACCGCGTGGACCTCCCCCACACCCTCCGCAACACAGGCAAAGGCCCCGCCGAGGCGTATATGATCGTCCG
>CAYUYD010000192.1:0-5548 GCA_964449105.1 uncultured Planctomycetaceae bacterium
AACTTTACCTACCGTCGCGGTCACGGATTCTGTCGTTACAGGCCGAGATTCTGTTCGACAGCACCGCTTCGCAGGAAGCAAGACATCGCCTCGCCGTCGATCTGATCCGGGACCTTAGTTCCTACTGCCAGCGTGCGCGGAAATTCGCCTCTGAGACTTCCGATAAAGACCGCCGGCTGCAGGTCCTCGGGTGGGGCGCCCAGTGCGATATGGTGATAGCGCAAATTCTAAAGGACGTGCTGAATCAGTCCGCTCAAAGCATTGCTCACGCCGAAAAGGTTCCACTCGACTGGCCTGAAATTACAGACCTCGACCGTCGCAGCCGGGAGTTCATCATCCGCGTCCTGCTGGAAAGCGGGCAGACCACCGAAGCCGTCGAAAAACTGCTCAAACTGGTGGAGCAAAATCCCGAGGGCGCCGAGAGGCTTATGGCCAGGGCAATCGACCAGATTCACGTCCGCATACTCCGCTTGGAGTTCCTCTCCGACGATGAGTCCCGTGAGAAACTTTCCGACCTGCGGAAGGCATACCGGATATTCGCCGAGAAACTGTACAAGTGGGCAGAGCAAAGCAAGATGCCTGCCGATCAAATGTACGGCTTCAAACAGGCGCTGGCGATAGCCTATGTGTCTTCCGGCGATGTCGAAGAGGCGAAAAAGGCGCAGGACATGTTTGAGCGGCTGGACAAGGAAAAGCCAAACCAGGCCATGAACGTCCTGGGTCTGGCCAGGTGTTTCCGCCGGCTTGAGAAAAATACCGACGCGATGAAGCAGTATGACAAGCTGATCGCCGGTCTGCCGCCAAAATCCGCCCCGTGGTGGCGGGCGCAGTTGGAACGGCTGCAATTCGCCCTCCAGATATACGGCGACAACGCCGATGGGCTTGAGAGTATCCGGCTTCAGGTTCGCGTGCTTCGAGACAGGGACCCGAAGATGGGCGAATATTGGGAACTGTTCAATGCAGCGGATAGCAAGGCCGGCGAGTTACTCAACGCGATAAAGCGTAAGGACGAGAAATAATATCAATAAAAAGCGAGCCTGACATCTAATCCTGAATGGAAAATGCTAAATGAAAAATGCTAAATGAAAAACGACAAAACCATCAAGGCGAAGCCTTTTATCATTTATCATTTAACATTTAGCATTTATTTATTGCGTTCAATTGATGATTTGCACCCGGCTGCTACCGGGTCTATACTTGTCGATAGAGTCGGCGGCATAGCCAAGCGGCCTAAGGCGACGGATTGCAAATCCGTTATACGTGGGTTCGAATCCCACTGCCGCCTTGAAAGACAAATAACACCTAACGAAATGGGCCACAGAGGCACAGAGAACACAGAGAGGGGATAATAAAAGAAGGAAAAAACAGAAAGTTTTTTGATTTCCTGATAGTTCTCTGTGTCATCTGTGTCTCTGTGGCCTTTTTTTGTTGGAAACGATAAATTTTTCGGCGAGGATAAGACTATGACAGGCAAGCATATACTGGCGATAGTTGCGGTTATCGTGCTGGTGGCGACGTTTGCCATACCGGCCCAGCAGGTGGTTATCTGCAAGGACGGCAGGCGTCTTTCCGGCGAAGTAACAAAAATAAAGGATGGATACCAAATCCTCATGAAAGGCGGAACTGTCATTATCCCCGCCGACCAGGTCCTCAAAATCGAGGACGTCATAACGCCAAAGGACGAACTGGCCAAGCGGCTGGAAAAGGTGGATTCAAGGGATGCCGACGGATACTACCAGGTTGCCCGATGGGCATACGAGCAGAACCTGCTGGACGATGCACAGAAAATCCTTCTTGACGTCCTGAAACTCCAACCGGACCACGAAAACGCGCCTTTGCTGCTGAAGTTGGTGAAGATGCGTCTGGCCGGCCCTGTTGAAACGGGCCCGACTACGGCCACCACGTCCGGACCGGATACTCTTCCGCCGCTCGACCCGTCAAACTTCCTGAATCAAGAGGACATCTACCGCATCCGACTGATGGAACTAAAATCCGACGACAAAGTGTCGATCCAGTATCGCAACGATGTGCTGGAGCGTTTTATCAAATCGATGCGCGGGATTGGCGATTTCCAGACGCCGGAGTTCGAGAGAAAGTTCCGGGGATATCCCAAAGTCAAACAGGTCCTGTATGTTCTCGACAACACCGACCGCGAAAACTCCGTGATCCGCGACGACATCCTTATCAAAAGCGAGCCGCAGGTGATAAAGGATTTCAAGGTGCGCGTCTGGCCGATTATCGCCAGGTCGTACGCCAGCCCGAATTGCTACGGCGGCGTCAAGGGAAGGGACGGACTGAAACTCTTCAACGTGCCGCTCACAGATGAGCGGATTGCGTACACAAACTTCTATATCCTTCACACGTGGGAACGCGGCGGGCGGAAGATGATCGACCGTGACAACCCGGAAATGTCGCTTCTGCTTCAATACGGCCTGCCGAAGAAACTGGCCAAGGTCCCCGCACCGGATTATGTGCCCGGACCGATCTTCACCAGCAAGGAAGACCACAACTACAAACTCATCGAGGAGTGGATTGAATCGCTGCGCCGGCCGTTCTTATCGCCGGGGTATCGGGTTAACTACAAACTCCCCGGCCAGGATACCGTCGAACCGGAACCGCCTGCAACAAAACCGGCGGATGAATAGTAATTGGTAATTCGTAAATCGTAAATCGTAAATCGTAAATCGTAATTCGTTACCAGTTACCAATTACCAATTACCAATTACGAATTACGAATTACCAGTTACCAACATGCAGTTCGCCTTTCCGCTCATTCTGATTGCGGCATTAGGGGTCGGAGTGGTTGTATTGGCCTGGATGGGATGGTCCCGACGGCGCCGCCTCCTGGCCTTGGCCCGGATAGCCCACGAAACGGGGATGAGGTTTTCGCCGGACGACCCCTTTGACCTGACCAGGCATTATTCGGGATTCGTACTGCCATCAGCCGGACACAGCGGGCGAGCGGAAAATGTAGTCTTCGGTCGATACGACGGCTGGGTGCTGCGGGCGTTTGATTATTACTTCGAGGTCGGTCACGGAACGCGCCGCATGTCGAGGCGATACAGCATAATAACAGCCGATACCGACCTTGACCTGCCCGACCTGCTGATGTGGAGTTCCGACGATACCGAGCATGTCCCGCTGGCTGTCCGCAGACCCCTGGGCCAAGCCGGTCAGTGGATGGTAATAACCGGAATGAAATTTGCCGGGACTATGGTCGAAGCATTCAGTAACTACTCCGACAGACCGATTGACTTGCAGATCAATAACGGCTCGGTGATGATCTGCTCGCCGGTCCGCTGGAAGCCGGTGGAACTTACCGGTGAACTTGCCCGCGCCGTCGAATGCCTGCAGCGCCTGCGAGAAAAAAAAGCCCGCAATAACAAATGGCATTAGGCATTTGGCATTGGTGGCGTTGGGTTTGTGAAGGTTTTTTCTGTTTAATTCCACGATTCAATAAAATATCAGAATTATAAAGACAGAACACGCAACTACCCTCTTACAACCAATGCCGAATGCCCAATGCCGAATGCATGATACGCTCTTTTTTTTCGGGACGGTCGTAAATGGCTGAACAGTTATCAACAATGTAAATTGCTCACTGCTGTTGCATGTCAGAGGTAATTGTGATACAAATACCGCGTCAGTGAAAGAAATAGCAGTAAGGAGACCGGAAAAGTGCGATATGACAAATGCCTTGTAACGGTGCTGCTGGCATGTGTTGTCCTTGCCGGATGCAGTAATTCCAAAAGAGACTCTGGCGAGCGTCTTGCCGGTAAAATCGACGATGCCAGGAGGCTTTTCGATCATGCTACCGCCCTTTTGGCCAATCCGCCGGACCCGGACATTAACAAATCAACCGCCCCCGGGTTGCCGAACAAAGACGCCGATGTGCCGACGACCATGCCTGTTGGCTGCCCCGACGCCGAGAAAAAATTAGCCCAGGCCGAAAAAATCCTTATCGATGCCATCTCGGCCAATCCCGACGCACCGCTGGGCACGAAGACCGATGCGCTCCATCTGCTTGGTCAGATCCACCTGGAAACCGGAAAGCACCACGCTACCATCGCGGAACACCTCCGCGTCAAGGCCGACGACATCAGGATGCTCGCGCATAACGCGATTGCCCTGACCAGGAGCAACACAATACAGGTCCAGTTCGGCACAAAATTAGCCAACCTGCCGAATGAAAAGATAATCGCCCTGCAGGATGAAACAGCCAAACAGTCGGCGGAGATGAACAGCGCTATTGTGAATATCGACAGCGAAATTACAGCGAAGACCCAGGACAACAGCAAACTGATTGAAGAAAATGAAGCATTGCTGGTAGAGTCGCGGTCCCTCCGAGACCGCAGCGAAGTCAGCGGAGGCCCCGAAGGCCTGGAACTTCTCAAAAAGGCCCAGACCATCGAGAGCGAGGTCAACAGCAAAACCAGCGCGATATCCGCCAACCAGCAGGAAATCGAGGTTCTTAAGTTCAACAAGGTTCGCCTTCAGCAGAATATGCGGGACACAGAGGCGAAACTGGCGGCGATAAATAAACGCCTCCAGGAGACGGAACAGTTCGCCGTCAGTACGATGGACGACGTAAAGGTCGCTCAACAGCGGGCATCGGAGCAGCAGCAGGCGGCTGAAAAATACGCCGGACAGGTCGTGGAATGTTGTAAGGACATCGCCGGGCGGGAAAAACTTGCTATCGACGCCCTCGATAAGGCAGGGACGCGCCTCGGTGAAGCCCAAAAGACCCTCCGTGAGCGGATCGACGCAGCCAAAACCGCCATGAAGGAAACCGACACGCCTAACGAGATACTTAAGAGCGGCAGCGACGAGGGGCGACTGGTAATTATTATTACCGCCAGGGGTTCGGCCAGTCTGGCCCTTGGCGACCTTCGACGTCGGCAAATCGCCACCGCCAAGGCCAACGTCGCGCTGGCCGACGCCATTGGGCAGCAATCAGCCACGCTCGCCAGCGGCCTGAAGGGCTATCTGACCGATGCGGATGCGGATAAGACAAGGGGCCTCGCGGAAGAAAATTACAAAGAGGCAGAAGATCAATTACAGGGAATCCAGAAATTGCGCCTCGAAGGCGATGCCAGAAATACTTCGTGGATGTCCCAGGCCATGCTGGCTGACGCATACCTGGGACATTTCTATCTGACCGGGCAAAGCGATGTCCTCGCCCAGGCCAGCCAGTTCGTCGATGAGGCATTGGCCGACAAGGAGGCATCGCCGTATCTGAAGCGAGTTGTCGATTTGCAGCGGCTCATCCAATCAGCAGGGAAGTAACAGGGCAAAAGAGGGGGCGCAACTGGGTAATATTCACCAAGTGGGACGGAAAGGGTCTTGCTGTCTCCCGCTCGTAGGTAATGTTATTTCCTTTATGCACAAGCAGTTATAACCTTTCCCTGTCCAGGTCCGCGTTTTCCGGCACAGCCTGTGCATCATTTTCTTAAAAACCACGAGTCCGTCGTTATGACGGACAGTGCGGCGCTATGTTGTACCAAAGTAGAAATGTCCGCTATTTTGCCAAAGTTAAAATGTCCTCATG
>CAYUYD010000193.1:0-5530 GCA_964449105.1 uncultured Planctomycetaceae bacterium
CGGCGAGGATTCCCAGCCCGCCGGAGTAAATGGGCATGCACTCGGTCAACCCGAACTACGCGCAGAAATAGGCCACTTTCGGCTTTTCGCTTACGCCGTACTTCCGGCGCCACCAGCCTTTTCGGGAAAGATACTCCTGCAACTCATTGTACTCGCGCCGAAACTGCGTCATAAACCCGGCGTCTTTTGTAACCGCCTCAAGCCGGGACTGGTCAACCTGCCCCAGCATCGCTACCGGGTTGTGCTCCGTCGTCTCCCACAGTTTCGAATCCAGGCGGCGGAAGACCTCGCGCACTTCGCCCCTCCAGGCCCAGCGAAGGTTGTAGGCAAGGTCAAGCAGACCGGACAGTTCGTCAGGAAGCGACGGCTCAATCCTGAATGTACGCAGGGGCTTCATCAATGTTTCGCCATCCTTATTTCGTAGCACGGGCGTCTCGCCAGTGCAGAACGCGCCCGCGACTAATTTTATCGGCTATTTTACACAGGAAAATTATGCGCAATTTTCCTGCCACCCAAACCGGCTTGCCTTTCGGCATTGCTCACGACAGATCGTTTCGCATCACTTCTTTTTATAGATTATCTGGTGATAAGGTTTTTCCGGGCGGCGCGGGGGCCGGTTCGTCGGTCGGGACTCCCGTTTTCACTCGCATGACTTCTACCGCCGCCTGTGGTTTCGGGGGCGGAATTACCGGCTTGGTTGTTACACCGACTGCCGGCTTAGTGGTCGGCCTGATTGGCTGGGTAGGCGAGACCGGCTTGGGCTTTGCGGGAACAGTGCTTATCGGAGGATTCTCGTCAGGAGGCTTCCCGGCGCTGCGTCCGCGGAGGATGTACCCGATAGCCACTCCCGCCAGCCCGGTCATCACGATTAATACGATTGCCGTCGCCCACATGCCTCCGCCGCCGGCGTCTTTTTCCGGCTCGGCGACCAGATACTCCGCCGTTTCAATCGGCGAGAGAGACTCCTCTGCGGCTACATCCAGGACCTCCATGTGAGTGTCGGCCTGGGGGAATGATTCCTCATCCGCCTGGAGCGGGATGTGGATTTGCCCCCCGCAGGCGGGACAGCGAAGCACCTTTCCGGCAAGACGCTGCTCGACCGTAAGCCGCTCGCCGCACGAACCGCATATGACCAGCACTTTCCGCTGAAGCAGCAGTTTGGCCTTGGTGAGAAAATCGTCCTCCCCATCGTCCTCGACGGGTCCGCAGGATGCTGCGCACTTATCAGGATAGCGCTCGTCAGCCGGCGGAAGCGAATCGTCCGTTGCAGGCATATGGATAGTATGTCCGCAGTGCGGGCACCGGCAGGCGCGACCGGCCTGGTCCCAAACAACATTCAGCGCATTACCGCATTTGCCACAAAGCAGTTTCATCACGCCAATCCCGTCCGACAAACCGCCATTACATTTTTCGTATCATAACAGCCGCGAATTGTGTGAACAAAACAGAATAGTCCACAAAATCCCCGACGGCAAACAAACGCTGTTGCCGGCAAAGCCTGTTCGCCGATAAGGATACCATAGGCGCAGGGGCCTGCCTGCCGGCAGGCAGGTCGGAAGATTATGGATGTTATCAACGCAATAGCCAAGATTCGGTTTAGTTCCGCCAAGGCCCAGCGGGTCCAGCTGCACCGATGCGTGGGTTTCGCGTGCGACCTGCTCTGCCTGGAACCGGGGCAGGACTTCTCCTCCGCAGGACGGTGTTCCTATTACATCATCGCCGGGAGCGGCGTCCTGAAGGCCGGCAAGAATAAAAAAGATGTCAACATGGGGAATTTCGCCGCCTGCGAAGAAGATGAATCGCACACGCTCGTGAACTCATCCGAACAGCGATTAATCTGCCTGGTCGTCTCGCCACATCGTTGAAAGATTCGATATATCCATTTTCCCGGGGGCTGACCGGTGTGACTCGTAATCCGGAGGTCGCAGACCTCGGCACCGACGAAACACCACGGCGCATGTCCGGTTTCTCATCATCGGCTGCAAATTGAATCCCCGCGGGATTTGCATCATGGCGGCCGCCTCAAAAAAAAGAAATAACCTTGTATCAGGAAGAAACTATCTGCGTTAAACAATATGTGTGAAAATCGGTAAGCAAAACCGTCAGCCCTGAAGAAGGGCCATTTGCAGCCGTTATGCTACCCTGGCCGTGCCAGGGGCGACTGACTCGGAGCTTGTGAAGAGGGCGCGGCGACCATTCGTGCCATCGGGCGGATACGGATAGAGAAAGTCGGACTTCGGCGCTCGGATCTACTACCCGTCGTGGGGAGTAGCAAGACGCCGACTGTCTCGGCGAGTGCTAATTGAAAGGAGCACACTATGTTACGGCAGAGAACGTTGGTGTTGTTGGCGGCAACAGTGGCTATGGCCATGATTGTCGCCGGGCAAGCGATCTCGCAGGATACCAGACCGGCGGGACGGGAGGGTCGAAGGCCCGAGGCGAGGGAACAGCGAGACCCGGAGCAAACGCGCCAGAGGATGGAGCGTTTTCGCCAGCAGGCGTCTGATCGCATGAGGGAGTCGATGGGCGCAAGCGAAGAAGAGTGGAAGGCCCTTTACCCGCTGATTGAGAAGGTGCAGACCCTGCTCCGCAATTCTCAGAGCGGTGGGATGCAAGGCAGGATGATGATGGGACGCGGTGGCGATCGCGGCGGCAATCGCACCGGCGAAAGGGCCGGAGCCAGAGAAGGCACGCCCGAACGAGAGCAGACCGACATCCAGAAGAAAACCCAGGCCCTTCAAACGCTCCTGGAGAACAAGGACGCCAATCCGGAGAATATAAAATCGGCACTGGCGGAACTCCGCAAAGCGATAGAGAAATACCAGCAGGAGTTGGCTGCCGCTCGAGAAAAGCTGCGCGAAGTGATAACGCTGCGCCAGGAAGCGCAACTGGTTCTCATGAGGGTGCTTGACTGAATCAGCCCCGCCGCTGCGGGCATGAAACGTCAGGGAAGCCCGACGTAGTGCGGCCCCGCCGTGGCACGATGTATTAACCTCGAACATCGCGCTGTTTCGAGCGGCATGCCGTCAAGCCGCTCGGAACGGCGCGATGCCGCAATATGGATAAAGTTGCAGGATGAACGGAATACTTGCATGTATGCAGGAGAAAGGCCTGTTGGACGATCAGGCCGCCAGGGCCGTCGAATCCCTTGCCGCCGAGGGCGGTACGTTGGACGAAGCCCTGCTGTCGGCAAGCGGAATACCGGAGGAGAAACTGCTCCGCCACCTGGCCGGGGAGTTCGGCGTCCCCTATGCGGACCTGGAAGCGTTTCAGCCCGATAAGGAGTTCCTGGAGCAATTCCCCGCCAGGATTCTTCTTGCGCATCGGCTCCTGCTTCTGTGGGAGAAAGACGGCGTCGTTACAGTAGCCACCAACCGATTGTTCGATACATCGGGGCTGGATGAGCTTCGAATGGCGTGCGGGAAGGACATATCCCCCGCCCTGTCCCCCGCCGCCGAGATCGGGCGCGTCGTCAGCAACCTGCTTGGGGTAGGGGCTGACACGCTGCAATCGCTCGTCTCCGAGGTTTCGGACGCCGGCGTGCAGGTTGTCAATGGGGAAGAGGATGATGACGTTGACCTGGAAGACGCCGCACAGGACGCGTCGATCATCAAGTTCGTCAACCAGGTGCTTGCCGAAGCCATCGAGCGCCGGGCGACCGACGTGCATTTCGAACCGTTCGAGGATACGCTGCGCGTAAGGTATCGCGTGGACGGCGTTCTTCAGGAGGCAAACATCCCGGCGGAGATCAGGCAGTTCCAGCCGGCGATCGTCTCCCGCCTGAAGATCCTCAGCCGTCTCGACATCGCCGAGAAGCGTCTTCCCCAGGACGGAAGGATTAAACTCAAGGTCGCCGGGCGAGAGATCGACGTCCGCGTTTCCGTAATCCCGATGCTTCACGGCGAGGCGGTCGTGCTGCGACTGCTGGACCGCGGAACCGCATTGTTGGGCCTGGAGCGTCTGGGCATGGGAGACGAAGACCGGGCTGTCTTCGAGGACATCCTGTCCATTCCGCACGGAATAGTGCTTGTAACGGGACCGACCGGCAGCGGAAAGACGACGACCCTCTACGCCGCCCTGTCGCGAATCAACGATATCGAACGCAAGATTGTAACCATCGAGGACCCTGTCGAGTACCAACTGCGCGGCATCAACCAGATACAGGTCTCCACGAAGGCCGGGCTGACTTTCGCCCGCGGTCTGCGATCCATCCTCCGTCACGACCCCGACGTTATCCTCGTCGGCGAGATCCGCGACAACGAGACAGCCGAGATCGCCGTCCAGGCGTCGCTGACCGGCCACCTGGTGTTTTCCACTCTGCACACCAACGACGCTCCCGGCGCCTTGACGCGGCTGGTGGACATGGGTATCGAGCCGTACCTGGTGGCATCATCTTTGGAGATGGTTCTGGCCCAGCGACTTGTTCGGCTAATCTGCCCGCACTGTCGCGAGCAAGTGCCTTCCGGCGATGCCGTCGCCTTGAGGCCGGGACTACAGGACGCTCCAGACGTGCTGTTTCGCGGCGCCGGCTGCCGACAGTGTCAGGGCAGCGGATACCACGGGAGAACGGCGATATTCGAGACGATGGCGGTCAGCGAGGCCATCCGCTCCATGATTCTCAGTCCCGGCGCGCCGGGATCGTCGGGCGAGATTCGAAAGCAGGCTGCGTCCGAGGGAATGCGCAACCTGCGCCAGGACGGATGGCGCCTGGTGCGCGACGGAAGGACCACGCTGGCCGAAGTCCTCCGCGTTACGAAGGATGAGCGGCATGCCGGATTGAGTCCCGGCGCGCCGGGAGCGGATTGAGTCCCGGCGCGCCGGGAGCGGATTTTTACGAATTACGAATTACGAATTACGAGCATTTAGAGGAAGTGATGCCGACATTCACCTACACAGCGCTGGACTCGCAAGGCAGGAAAACATCCGGCGCCGCCAGTGCGCAGAACCGCACGGGCGCGCTGGACCAGTTGACCGGGCAGGGCCTGGTGCCGGTTCACCTGACCGAGTCCCGACGCGTCGGGACGCTCCCGACGCGTCGGGATTCCTTTGGGCGCGTTTCACAGGCCCACGTGGAAGCCTTCAATCGCGAACTGGGGAACCTCCTGGCTGCGGGAGTACCCATGAACAAGTCCCTGCAAATCCTCTGTCGGGAGACGACGCACCCTGCCGCGAAAAAGCAGTGGACTGCCGTCCACGAGGACGTCGCGGGCGGGATGCCCCTCGCCGATGCAATGGCGAAGTACCCCGCGTCGTTCCCCCAGATCTACGTGGCGATGGTCCGCGCGGGCGAGGCCGCCGGCTTCCTTGACATGGTGCTGGGGCAAATCGCCGACTTCCGCTCCCGCGAGCGCGATCTGCTGGCAAAGGTCAAGGGCGCTATGGCCTACCCGATCATCCTGTCTGTGCTGGCTACCGGAGTTCTTGCCTTCCTGATGACCTATTTCATCCCGCGTTTCTCGGTAATCTTCGCGGATTTCGGCGCCGCCCTTCCCGCGCTGACGCGGGCCATCGTTGCCGTCAGCAAGGCAAT
>CAYUYD010000194.1:0-5514 GCA_964449105.1 uncultured Planctomycetaceae bacterium
TGGATATCGCGCCGGACAGGAAAGGCTGGACCGCCGACATCATTCGCAGATGCCCCGTGTAGTGGATTGACCTGCTTCCTTTGACCGGTTTGAACGCGCAGTCGAAGACCGACAGGTGCTCCTCTTTCAGGTCGGGAGCGCCTTCGACGGTGTCGTGCTCTTCGATGTGCCGGAGTATCCGACGGATCTGTTCTTTATCGTAACTGAGTTTCTCCAGCGCCAGAGGGACGGTCTGGTTGACGAGTTTGAACATTCCCCCGCCGGCCAGCATCTTGTACTTGACCAGCGCAATGTCCGGTTCGACGCCGGTGGTATCGCAGTCCATAAGGAACCCGATAGTCCCGGTCGGCGCAAGCAAAGTGGCCTGGGCGTTGCGGTATCCGCCGGACTGACCGGCGGATATGGCTTCATCCCATCCGGCGCGGGCGGCATCAATCAATTCGCGCGCTGCCGCGGCGTACCCTATTTCATCCGGGGATTGGGGGTTCATCTTCATCGCGCCCGTGTGGCAACGGTCTATCTCATCCACGGCCTGACGGTGCATCCGCATCACGTTAATCATTGCCCTGCGGTTAGGGGCGAACTCAGGGAAGGATCCCAGTCGGCTCGCCAGTTCGGCGCTGGTGGCGTATGCTTCAGCCGTCATTACCGCAGTAATGGCCCCGGCTATGTTGCGACCGCAATCGCTGTCATAGGCCCATCCCAGGCTCATCAGCATCGCGCCGAGGTTCGCATAACCAAGCCCCAGCGGGCGGTAATCGTGACTGTTGCGGCATATCTTCTCTGTCGGATAACTGGCGTGATCGACCAGCGTCTCCTGCGCGATGATGAATATCCGAGCCGCGCGACGGAAACTCTTCACGTCGAACGACCCGTCAGGCCGGCGGAACTTTATCAGGTTCAGACTGGCGAGATTGCACGCCGAATCATCCAGGAACATGTACTCGCTGCAAGGGTTGGAGGCGTTTATCCGCCCGCTGACCGGGCAGGTGTGCCAGTTGTTAATCGTCGTATCGTACTGCACGCCCGGATCGCCGCAGAGATGGCAACTGGCGGCAATCTTCCTGAACAATTCCGCCGCACTGTGCCGACCCATGACTTTCTCCGGTTCCCTAACGGCGTAGGTGCACCACTCCTGCTTGTCCTGCGCCGCCCGGAGAAACTCGTCCGTTACGCGGACCGACAGGTTGGAGTTCTGGTACATCACCGAACCGTAGGCCTCGCCGTTGTAATTCCCGTCGTATCCGGCTTCGATAAGCGCCCGGGCCTTCTTCTCTTCCTTGTCCTTACATTCGATGAATTCGAGAATGTCCGGATGAGTGCAGCGGAGCGACTGCATCTTTGCCGCCCGACGGGTCTTTCCGCCGGACTTGACCACCGCGGCTATCTGGTCGAAGACACGCATGAAACTCAACGGGCCCGAAGGAACCCCGCCGCCGGAGAGTTTCTCCTTGCTGCTGCGGAGCGTCGAAAGGTCCGTCCCCGTTCCCGAACCGTACTTGAACAGCATCGCCTCCGATGCCGCAAGACGCATGATGTCTTCCATCGTGTCATCGACGCTCTGGATAAAACACGCCGAACACTGCGGGTACTCGTATCCCATGCGGGTCCTGGTCGGAGACTTGTTCTGCTTGTCCCAGTGAAAATTACCCTCCGAGCCTTCCACGCCCTTGACGTCGAACAGGCCGACGTTGAACCATACCGGCGAGTTGAAGGCACCGTACTGATTCAGGCACAGCCAGGTCAACTCGTCGTAGAAAGTATCGGCGTCCGCGTCCGAAGCGAAGATGCCGTCCTTGCGGGCCCAGTCGGCGATGGTCCGGCTGACGCGGTGAACCAACTCCCGCACCGATTTTTCTCGTTCTTCCGAGCCTTGCTCACCGTAGAAATACTTGCTGACGACCACGTTCGTCGCCAACTGGCTCCACTGTTCCGGAACCTCTACATCATCCTGCCGGAAGATAACCTCGTCGTTTTCACCCCTGATTGTCGCGGACCGCTTTTCCCACGTTGCCTGCTTGAAGGGATCCACCCCTTCCGGACAGAAATGCCTTTCAATCACGAGGCCGTTCGGCGCATCTCGAACCGGACTGGCGCTGCCGATACTTTCCTGACCTGCTGACACGGGGGATGAAGAATGAATTGCCATAAAAACCTCTTGTTGCCTGTATAAAAAGGACAAAAATAAATGATTACACCGACAAAAATAATCTCGACCGAGATGAAGTTCCCAGCCCTGTCAGGTCGCCACGCCTGCCCGACGTGGCGAGCGGAACTCGCCCGCTGCTGAGTCCCGAGCGGCTTTCCTCGAAGGCCCTGAAGCAAGGGTCAGGAAAAGACCATACTGCCGCATCACCCGGCAGACAGCAAGGATACGCAATATGTTGAGGTGGTCAAGCGCTATTTTCCCAAAATATTGTGGTTTTTTGTAACTATCGCTTCCCAAAGGGGTTCCTTTTGATAAAAATTTTGCTCAACAGGAAACAACACCCAATAAAACCGACATCGGGAGAAATTTCTACCACACCTTGGGTGTAGAACCTCCGAAAGATACAATTTGTGGAAATCCTGTTGGAAACTGTTGAGAAATGGTGGACTGTTACAAAACAACGAATCCGGCCGCCGTGGCAACAAGTGGCCGTCCTTGGTTTTCCCCTATTAAGTGCTCCGTTCCCGTAATTCAGAAAGGAGACCAAAAAGTATGTTCCCCTTTTCCCTTCTTTCCCCCCGTCACCCGCCTATTGAAGCCAAGACAACGAGCGCCCAATGAGAAGTTCCGTCATCTTCGTATGATGCGTGTTCTTCATCGCCACGCATTCGACCTCGAACGAGTGCCGCGCGGCCAGGTCTCGCACGTTGGGCGCGTCGTCATAGGTCAAGAGAACGTCTCCCGCGACTCTTTCGGCGGTTGCAAAGAGCCGTTCATGGTCAAGCTCGTGGTGCGCGTAAAGCCGGGCGCCGGCGCGCTTCCCATTGGTCCCGCCCGCGGTGTACGGCGGGTCGATGAAGAATACGGCCCGCTTGCGCCGGGCGTACTCCCGCCTGGTATCTCTAGACGACGATGCTCACTCGCAAGGCTTCCGCTGCGCTCACTGCTTCAGTTTCGGTCGGAAATGCTCGTTCCTCGTGCGTGAAGAAATCCACGGGGTAATTGCCTTCAACAACGCGCAAAGTGGCCCCGCCAAGGCCATCTGCCTCGACTAGTGCTACCTCATCGTCTCCATAGCTCAAGTCGGCTCGAAACAACACCGCACCGCGATCATTGATGTTCAAACCCAGCCGAAGTTCGTCCAACTCGGCCTGCAACCGGATGATTAATTGCCTGTTCGTTTGATCTAAAGGATTTCTGTTCATAATTCACCTTATGGCACTCGAATACTCACGCCGAAATTCCTCGTAAACAATCCGCAACACCTTCTGGCGATCTTCGGGCTCATCAAAGCTGGTCGCTAATTTAAGCAAGTCATCTTTGCTGATGGATTGTATCTTCATGTCGATGAGATATTTCTTCACCTCTTTGGAAATGTCATCAATGACGAGAATCAAGTTCCCGTCTTGAAGTCGCTCAATATCGAAGTTGAGTTTCAGTTCAGCGTAGAGTCGATCCGCTTCGGACACGGTGTGAACCTTCAATTTCTTGACCTGATAGACGACGCCGAAGTTGGTTGAAAGGTCCACACCCTTGTCATGCGCAGCGGTCCGCGTATCCCGGTAGATCCTGCATGCGAATTTCTCCAAGTGCACTTTGATGACCGCAAAGCTAAAAATCTCGAAATTAGCCGGAGTCTTTCCGATTTGCTCGCGAATGATGCACAGAAAGCTTTCCGGATCTTCAGCGTAGGTCACCCGCGTCGCCGGGTTGATGAGCGACGGCACTACCCCCAATCGGTCTTCAATATGCCGTTTGATTCTCGCCGGGATCCAATCATCTAGGCACGCTGCGAAAGTAGTGTAGGGGGCTAACAGTTCATATTTCAGATGACCGACTGCTTTGAGAACGGTGTAGCGTGACATTCGAGTACCGTAGGCATCGTAATATTTCGCGCCGATATGAATGTCATGTCCCAGAAATACCTTTAAGCTCTTTACCGCTGCTTCGTAGACTTTCTTGATTTCGGCGTCCGAGAAAACTTTCTGACCAGTTCGCAGGAAAGCACGCAGAAGACCGAGCGTGACGACCGGCATGATGACCTTCGTCTGTGAATTCTTTAGCATCCGCTCGATTTCGGACCGACAAAATGACTCGGTTTCAGAAGGCAATGTTTTGGGGTTCTTGGCCATACTGGTCACTCGCGCCAAACAACATCAATGTTGCCCGCCGAACCGCCGTGCTTGTCTTTAAGCCGGACTTCTGTAAGCGTGGTCCACTTTGCGCGCTTCGGGAAGAAGAACGCCGCCGCATCCTCGGCGATGATCCACCGCTCGCGAAAGCGGACGGGGCAGGTGATGACCAAAGCGGTTTCGTCGAAAATGCTGCAAACGCCTAGCGGAGCGTTGGCCTTGTCCTTGGTGCAGTTTGGCACCCTGTTGCCAAATGGGCACAGCGCGTTGTCCCTACACCGCTTCGCTTCGGAGCTGTGGTTGTCGACCGGAAAGCCGAAAACTTCGGCTAGAGGTTGCTTGGCCATTCAGCGATGCCTTTCTTCGTTGGCCGGGAAGGTCGATATCTTGGGCCTCTCGGCAGTGATGACATAGATATAACACACGACGCGGCGGCCACTAAACAAGGCTGCAAGGATAAATCGCTTCTTGTTCATGGCGTCCCTTTGCGTATCAATAGGCTACCTCTGCGCCCCCGCTTGGTCAAGCCGCATCCCTCTATTACATTGACCGCGAAAGTTTCGCGTGCGACAATCCCCATGTCGGCATTTGGCTGGGGGACGACTCTCAATAGTTTGTAGGTTGCCCGTACGGGCGAATTTTGCGCGGCGGGTCGGGAGACCCGCTGCGCGGGGATTCAATCGTTCACGTTTAAGCGCGCGGATATGTGTAACTGAGCGATTTTTCAGCCCGGGGGACGAAAGATTTGTAGCTCGCTGCGTAAGCCTGTCCCGTTGGGGCGGCGGGAAATGATGCCTCGCCGCTATGCAGCAAGCCCCGTCGGGGCTGATAAAAAAACCATGGAGTTCCGGGGATACCTTAATTCTTGACTTTCACTGGCTATCACCGTATTAAAGCAAGGCGTCTGCGGAACCAGGACCAAAACCGGAAAAGAATTAATTAAGGTATCTGTCCCCAATAATAATAGAGGAGCGATCATGCAAATGTCGAACTTGCCAAGTGTTTTGTGGGCGGCTGCGGCTGTGCTTGCGGCTGCCAACCTGTGCGTCGCGGCGGAAGAGCAGGAGAATCTGAAATCGCTTTACGCCTTTGCCCGACAGCGAGTCAAAGAGGCCGGTCGGCAGAAGATGACGAAGATGCCGGCCTGGCTGGAAAAGGAGCGCGGCGCCTATCGCGACCGAATGGCTGCCGCCGCGCAGAAGTGCTACGAGGAAACCGGCATCTGGTTCCTCG
>CAYUYD010000195.1:0-5507 GCA_964449105.1 uncultured Planctomycetaceae bacterium
TCCGAATCTTTCCGAATCTTTCCGAATCTTTCCGAATCTTTCCGAATCTTTCCGATTGGTTCCGTCGGCCCGCGTCAGATGCTCATGATTCCGCTTCCCGCGACGGGGTGGCAGAGGTGGACGTCGAATTTCAACCCGCGTGGCTGGTAGTATCCTTTTCTCAAGGCGGAGAAGACCCGGCTGACGGCGTCCGTCCGGCAGAGGATGACGGCACAGCCGCCGA
The DNA here is from genome assembly GCA_964449105.1 of uncultured Planctomycetaceae bacterium. Lineage (GTDB taxonomy): Bacteria > Planctomycetota > Phycisphaerae > SM23-33 > SM23-33 > JAUWNJ01. The sequence continues at coordinate 224 of CAYUYD010000195.1, forward strand.
GTCCCGCGCCGGCCAGTTGCGCGCCCAATACGCCCTTCGTCGAGCAGGCGATATCGACGAGCAGGTCGATTTCTTTTGTCGAGCAGGCGTATCGCCCCGGCTGGGCCCACAGTCCGGCGTCGATGTAGCGGCCCGGGTCGCTGGAAGCAACGTCGGCGATAAGCCCGTCGAGGCGGGCGTCGCTGTACGAAAGTACGTGCGCCTTTGTCTTTCGTCCGGTGAATCGCACCACCCTGTCGCCGTCGTGGCTAATGCGCATCAGCGTTCCGATTTGGCTTCCCCGGTTTTCCCGCAGGAGGTCGGCGTACATATCGCTGCGTCGGCACTCGGCTATTCCGAACATGGCGACGTCGCGCAGGCGGTAGGGTCCCACGTCGTCGTGCGTGGCGAATATTTCCTTTAGCCTGCCCGACTCGTTATCCAGCAATCGGGCAGCGCTCCGCCGCGTTACCTGCACCGGTATTCGCTTCAATGCCCGGTAAATCTCCGCCGGCGAGACGCCAAGTGCTTCGGGGTCCACGTCGCGGAGGTGTTCGATGGTTCGCAGGATCCCGCCGCGATGCTTCAGGATCAACTCGGCGAGGTTGTATGAAGCGACGCGTTGATTGAACGTATCGCGCGCCCCGGCGCTCTTTGCGGCGCGGACGTGGGAGTTTGCGATGACAAGGGACAATTCGTCCGGCCAGGCGATAGTCTCTTCGATCCTGAAGGGGAAGAATCCGACTTTTGAGACCCGTCCGCGTTCGCCGCTGCGGATGGCTGCGTGGTCTGCGCTTCCCCCGCGCGAACCGACGAACCACTCGCCTTCGCCGCAGAGATCGACAAATTGCTGCGTCGTTATGTCCAGCCCGTTCAGCGCGACAGCCACCTCGGCTACGCCGACCACCATCGCCGAAGAACTGCTCAGCCCAGCGCCCATCGGGATATTTCCGGCGATTGCGAAGTCAACCCCTGCCAGGCGGTGGTCCGGGCAGGCATGCTGGAGCCGGAGAATGGCTGCGCGGGCGTAGTTGCTCCAGTCGCCGCGGGAGGCGTCGAGCACCTGGCGAACCGTGGTGGAGTTGATGAAGTCCATCCAGTCGAACCAGTTGGACGAGCGCAGCAGGTCGCCGATGCGGAACTGTCTGCGCGGGAACTCCTTCGCTCGCTGATTCACCAGCGTAACGACGTCGTCTTCCCGCGGAGCCGCCGCCAGGACGACCTCGCGATTGATGGCCATGACGTTGACGTGCCCGCCGCGATGGTCGATGTGCCTGCCAAGCAGGTTGATGCGTCCGGGCGCTCGCGTCAGGACCGCCCGCCGCTTCGGACCGTAAGCATCGATGAACGTCTTCAGGACTCCGGCGAACGCCTTCCGCCGCTCGGTCAGAAGGTTCTCGTCCGGGCCATAGATGGCGGTCATCGCCCGGCGGAGACGGGGGGGATTTTGCTCGATGATTTCCATCCACTGGTCGGCAGGTCGGAAGCATCGGGGAGAAAGTTTCGGTTTGACCGCAGTTATCCGGCGACCTCCGGCGAACCGGCGTCCAAGAACTTCCTCGATGGCAAGAAGTTCTTCCGGCGTGTTGTATGCCATAAGGTCTTCGGCGTTTTTCACCTGCATCAGGGCGACTTTGGCGCCGGTTTCGGCGGTGTGCGAGACTATATCGGTAATATACATTTCACCCTGGGCGTTATTGTCGGCCATTGCGTCGATGGCTTCGTAAAGCCTCTGCGCCCGAAGCAGGTACATCGAGGCGTTTCCCCATTGACTTCGCCTTTCGATCTGGGCGGCGGAGAGCAGGTTTTGGCCGATTCGCGTCTTCCGTCCTGTCCTGGCAGATCGGCGGATGTCCGCCCATTCGACGATCCCTATCGGTCTTCCGGAAGGGTCGGTAACGATTCGTCCCATCGCGGTCTCCGCCTTCTTCGGGATGCCCGCAATGGTCAGGTCCGCGCCGGTTTGCGTATGCCGGTCGATAAATTCCGCCACGACGTGCGGCTGGATAATCTTGTCGCCCATCAGGATCATGACATTTCCATCGTATCCGGCGGCGTGAAGGTAGGCTGCGGCGCAGGCAGCGGCGTGCCCGGTGCCTCGCGGCGAAGGTTGATAGATAAACGCTGCTTCGGGGTGCTCGGACGCCAAAGTTGCGATAACCTGTTCGGCCATCTGTCCGACGACTATAAGGAACCGCTTGAGACCGACGGATTTCAGCGTACCGACCGCCCGGACAATGGCCGGCGTCCCTGCAATTGGAAAGCAGACCTTATGCCGGTCGGTCGAACGCATCCGCTTTCCCTGTCCGCCGCACAAAATCACGCAGACTATCTCGTTGTGTTCCATCAAATCTCCTCGAAAATATGCCTCATTCAAGCCTCATTCTACGGCATCTGTCAAGCCAATGCGCCGGTGCGGCAGGATGTAAGCGGCACAAGACTCAATGTCGGCGAAACAAAACATTAGCAGGGATACAAGGGTTGCAGGGGATGATATTTAAAAAAAAAGACAAAAAAGGTTTTATCCCCTGTATTCCTTGCATCCCTGCTTTATTATAGACTGTTACCCCAACCAGCGAATACTAGGAGAAATTAAATTATGGTTACATTCAGCGCCTTTGCCGATGAGATCGCACCGGGCCTTGCCGCCCAGATGGAAGTCTGCGTCGCCAACGGCGTCCGCTGCATCGACGTCCGCGCCATCGACGAAATTAACGTCTCGAAGTTCACCGCAGCGTCGGCCCGCGAGTATGCCGAACAGTTGGCCGGCGGGGGATTTACCGTCCCGTGCATCGGCTCACCTATCGGGAAAATCCGCATTGACGAGCCTTTCGGGCCTCACCTGGACCTGCTGAAAAACTGCTGCGAATTGGCCCATATATTCGGGGCAGACTACGTTCGCGTCTTCAGTTTCTACGGCCCAGAAGGCGGCCAAATCGCCGAGCACCGCGATAAGGTCATAGACCAACTGACCGACATGGTCGCCGCCGCAGAAGCCGACGACGTTACGCTCCTGCTCGAAAACGAAAAGGGTCTGTACGGTTCCAGGCCCGATGCCGTCAAGGACATCTTCGCCACGATCAAAAGCGAGCGGCTCAAGGGCATATTCGACCCTGCCAATTTCGTCGATGCGGGCTTTGCGCCCTACGATGAGGCCTGGATGCAAGGCCTGGCTGAACTGACGCATTACTTTCACATGAAGGACTGGAAGTACGGCGCCAAGGTCGGCTCGGCTGTCGGAGAAGGCGACGGGCAGGTTCCCGAAATCCTCGCCGATGCGAAGAAACGCGGCTTTGAAGGATACATGACGCTCGAGCCGCACATGACCAGCGGCGGGCAGTTCAGCGGATTCACAGGCCCGGAACTGTTTGCAAAAGCGGCCTCGGCGCTGAAGGGCGTTTGTGATAAAGTGGGACTGGAATACTCCTGATAAGGGAAACGTAAGAAATGAGAGAAATCGCAATATCATCGGGCTGGGTCTCTTCCCGTCGGCGGACGTTCGCCGATGGAATAATTCTCGTTTTGCTCGGTGCCGCTGCTGTGGCAGTATCGGCGCGGGCTGCGATACACATCGGTCCTGTCCCGATAACTCTGCAAACGCTGGCGGTGCTGCTGATCGGGGCGATGCTTGGCCCAGCCAGGGGCGCAGCGAGTATCCTGACCTACCTCGCCGCCGGTTCTGCCGCTCCGGTGCTGTTCGCCAACCCGCTCGGACTGGCCGGTCCTACCGGCGGTTACCTTATCGGTTTTGTCCTCTCTGCCTGGCTGGTGGGGACGCTCTTCGAGCATGGCTGGGGACGAAATCGCTCGACGATGCTTCTGGGTCTGATTATCGGAACTGCCGCCATTTACGCCGTAGGCCTGCCCTGGCTGGCGATGTTCGTTCCGACTTCGGCGGTCCTGAAAGTCGGGCTGTTACCCTTCCTGCCCGGCGCAGCCCTGAAAATCGCCCTGGCGGGACTGGTGCTGACGCGAGTGAATCGATAAATATCAGCCGCGAACAACGCGAACAAAACAAAGAAATATAACGAAAGGGGTGAGTCATACTGAGTACACGCCGCCTTCTGATTGTCGTTGTCGGGATTTCCCTTTGTGCCGCCGTGCTTACCGGCTGTGAGCCGGTCCAGCCGACCGCAGGAAAAGTCGGACAAATCTGGCTTGCGGATGAAACCTATTCCCCAGCCGATGCAGCCGTCATGGCGCGGATGAACGACACCTCGCCGAAGGTACAATTCGAAAAAATCAAATTTGCAGACGTAATCTAGTTCCTCAGCGAGTCCGGCAATGTCAGCATCCACGTTAGGTGGTACGCGTTGGAGGCCCTCGGCATAAACAGGACTACTCTGGTTACACTCCATCTGCCCAATGTAACCCTCAAAAAGGCTCTGCGGGTTATTCTGGACGATGTTGGAGGCGTGAATCCGCTCGATTACTTCATTGACAGCGGTGTAATAACCATATCAACCGGGTACGACATGTATCGCATCACAGTTACACGAATCTACGATGTTAGCGACCTGGTTGAGCCCAACCCTCTCGAAAAGGCGATGCATCGCCAACTTCTCCGCGAAGCGGTCCACAGTCCCGTTCGTGTGCAGGAAGCAGATGACGACGACGATGGCGACGACGATGATGACGATTTGAAAACGCTCGCAGAAGTGTATCGCGGGCAAATCAACAACCTCGCCGATGCCGTCGCGGGAGAATTACGGAACCGCCGTATCGGAGACCTGATGGACATTATACGAATCACTGTCGATCCAGTCTCTTGGCGCGAAATGTCAGGGGAAATCGGAAGTATTATGGCGTTCGAAGGCAAACTGGTTATCACACAGACTCACAAGAATCATCGTGCTATCCGTGCGCTTCTGTCGGCGATGCGCGGGGAAACCCCCGTGATTTCCGGCGATGCTGTGCCCGTCCGGCCGCAGACACGCAGACCCATTCCTCATACGCCCGAAGAAATACTGGCAAGGACCCCGGTAACGGTTCCGCCCGAAAAATGGCCTGCCGGCGGCAAGAAGGCGTTGGACAAACCAGTCGAAATCCTCGGCGTCGAGACCTCGTGTATCTACGTGGTCTTTCTGGTGGACTGCACCGGGTCCATGCTGGACAGGTTCGACGAGATGGTTAACAAGAATGTCCTACCGGCTGTGAAAAACCTATCCCACGAGCAGTATTTCAATGTAATTTGCTTTCATGGCGAATCTACGCTTGACCCTTTTGGCGGGAAACTCGTTCGGGCCACTGCCTCTAACAAGAACAAAGCAATTGAGTTTTTACGGGAAAGGGTTCGACCCGAGGG
>CAYUYD010000196.1:0-5505 GCA_964449105.1 uncultured Planctomycetaceae bacterium
GACAAATAGCATAGACTTACCCGCCGGACAGGAGCGGATAAATGAAATTGCTGTACTTTGATTGCTTCTCCGGAGCGGCCGGCGACATGATCGTCGGAGCACTGCTGGATGCGGGTCTGGACTTCGATACGCTGAAGGAAAATCTCGCCTCGTTAAAAATTCCCGGCTGCGACATCTCGGCCGATAAGGTCCGTCGCGGCGCACTGACCGGAACGAAGTTCACGGTAACGGCGATGGAGACGAACCAGCCGCATCGCAATCTCGATGACATCCTGTCAATCATCCGCAGCGCCGCCCTGCCGGGGCGGTCCGCCGAGAATGCAGAGGCGATTTTTCGGCGACTGGCCCAGGCGGAAGCAAAGGTCCACGGGATAAACCCCAGTCAGGTGCACTTTCACGAGATCGGAGCAATCGACAGTATCCTGGACATCGTTGCCGCTGCGGTTGGAATTGAAATTCTCGGTATTGAAAAGGTTCATTGCTCGGCGATCCCGACCGGAAGAGGAACAATCGAGTCGCAGCACGGAACCCTACCGGCCCCTGCACCGGCGACGGTCGAACTTCTCAAAGGCGCTAAAATTGCCGAACCTGCCGACCAAAACCGAACCGGCGAACTGACCACACCCACTGCCGCCGCCGTTCTGACTACTTTGGCCCGCTCCTTAGGCCCGATTCCGGCTATGGAACTTCAGGCCGTCGGATACGGCGCCGGGGCCCGCGACGACGCCGGGCCGGGCACGCCGCCGAACCTGCTGCGAGTATTCATAGGAAACTCGACCGATGACGGGACGGTCGATTGCGCGGTGGAACTGTCAGCCAATCTGGACGACTGCACCGGCGAGGTGATCGGCGCGACGATTGATAAATTGCTCCGCTCCGGCTGCGCGGATGCATGGGCTGCGCCGATTTATATGAAAAAGTCCCGCCCGGCGTGGACGCTGTCGGCTCTGTGTTCGCCGGGCGACGTGAGTCGGGCGGAGGAAATCATCTTCGCCGAGACGACGACGCTCGGCATCCGCCGACGAACCTGCACGCGAAGCAAACTCGCCCGCCGGCACGTAACGGTCGAGACGCCCTACGGACCGATTCGCGTAAAGCTCGGCAGCCGCGACGGGAACATCATAACCGCCTCGCCGGAGTTCGCCGATTGCTCATCAGCCGCCGAGGCCCACGGCACGCCGGTCAAAGAAGCAATCGCCGCAGCCATTGAGGCATATAGAAAACAGGGGCCGGGGACCAGGGACTAGGGACTTGGTTATATTGGCGATAATTCTGATTGTTCTGACGAGCGGCGTGATGGCTGTATGGGCGTCGCGCCACCTGATGATAATCCGCCAGCGGAAACATGGGTTCGTGCTGACGGAGGATTATGAGCATTCCGGAACCGGTGAGCCGCCGCGTATCAGCGTCGTCGTCGCCGCCAAGGATGAGCAGGACAATATCGAACAGTGTATCCGCACGATGCTCGAACAGGACTATCCGAACTTCGAAATGATCGTCGCCAACGACCGCAGCACCGACACGACCGCCGAGATAGTCGAGCGTATCACAGCCAGGGACGGCAGGGTCCGGCTGATAAACATCGAACACCTGCCCGACGGATGGTGCGGAAAGAACAACGCGATGCAAAACGCCATCGCCGCCGCCGACGGCGATTGGATTTGCATGATCGACGCCGACTGCCGGCAGACATCCAAACGCACGCTTTCCGTGGCTATTGCATATGCCGAGCAGACCGGCGCGGACCTGCTCAGCATCCTGCCTAACCTCGAAATGCAGACATTCTGGGAGAACGTCGCCCAGCCGGTGTGCAGCGGGATAATGATGATCTGGTTCAACCCAGACAAGGTCAACGACCCGCGCCGGCCTCACGCATACGCAAACGGCGCGTTCATGCTTATGAAGCGGTCGGCCTACGAGCGGGTCGGAACGCACCAGGCCGTCAGGGACAAGGTCAACGAAGATATGCACCTGGCCGCTTGTGTCAAATCGGCAGGACTGAACCTGCGGGTCGTCCGCAACGACGGGCTGTCCATGGTGCGTATGTACACGTCTCTGAGCGAAACGCTCCGCGGATGGAGCCGGATTTTCTACGGGACGTTCGGCACACTCAAGCGGCTGAGCATCTCGCTGACGGTGCTGGCTGTGATGGGCCTGCTGCCGTACGCTGCCGTTATCATCGGTCTGGCCGGGTGGCACGGTCAAGTCGAAGACTTGGCCGTGGAGCCGGCCGGTCTCTTCCTTGCTCTGGCCCTGTTGGGTACAGCCGCCGCGGCCATACAGATAAGCGTAATCTGGAGGTTCTGCCCCATGGTAGGAGCGAAATCGGGAATAGCGTTAACCTATCCCCTCGGCTGCGTCGTCGGAATCGTCGCACTGGTTTCTGCAATGACCAAACTTCGCCGCGGCGCTCAAATCACCTGGCGAAACACTGCATACAAGAAGGAATAGGCCGGTGGCGAAGCCCGCCCGATCCGTGCCAATTCGTGCCGGTTCGAACTGACGGTTACACATCCAATTCCGGAGCGATGAGGTCGTCGTATGTCTCTCGCCGGCGGATAATGCGGAACTTGTCGCCTTCGACGAGGACCTCCGCAGCCCGCGGGCGCGAGTTGAACTGGCTGGACTGTGCGAAGCCGTAAGCGCCGGCCGTGAAGACGGCCAGCAGGTCGCCGCGGGCAACCAGCGGGAGCATCCGGTTCTTGGCGAGGAAGTCGGCCGACTCGCACACCCCGCCGACGACGTCGCACAGTGCGGTCCCGTCCGGGGCGTAATCCGGCGACCGTCGCGGCGGCTCATCCGAAGCCGTCGGCCAGACGAAATGTTCCCCGCCGTACATTGCCGGGCGAATGAGGTCGGTCATCGCGGCATCGGAGATGACGAACTTCCGGTCGAAGCCCTCTTTGACATACACCACCCGCGTTAGGATTATGCCGGAGTTGGCGGAAATCTGCCGACCTGGCTCCATGATAAGTTGCAGACCCCTGCCCCTCACCAGCGGGACGATCTTGTCAGCGTAGTCGGCTGCCGACAGCGCGGTTCCTGTTTTATAATCGGCAGCGAATCCCCCGCCGATGTCCAGCGCGGAAATCTCAAACCCATTAGCCTTGAGGCGATCTATCAGCCGAAGCGTCTTGCCTATTGCCTCGACGTAAGGCTGGGGGGAATAAACCGGCGAACCAAGGTGGAAATGTATGGCATTAAGTCGGGCGCCGGCGTCGTGGCCATAGGTTTCGAAGAACTTCTCCGCCCGCTCGATATCGACGCCGAACTTGTTTTCCTTTTTACCGGTGGTGGTGTAGCAGTGCGTCTTCGGGTCCACGTCGGGGTTGACTCGCAGAGCGGCGCGAACGGCTGCGCCGGCTTCGGCGGCCAGTCGCGCGAGGTTCTCGAACTCCTGTTCGGATTCTACGTTGAAGTATCCTATCCCAGCCGAGATGGCCGAGCGCAATTCCGCGTCCGTCTTGCCGACCCCGGCAAAGACGACCTTCGCCATATCGCCGCCCGCCTGCCGGACACGATAGAGTTCCCCGCCGGAGACGATGTCGAAACCGGCATCCTCTTCGACCAGCAATTTCAGAATGTGGATATTCGAGAGGCTCTTGACCGAGAAGCAGACCAGCGTATCGAGTTCGGCGAATGCCTCGACGATTTTGCGGTAATGATGCAACAGCGTCGCCGTCGAATATACGTACACCGGCGTACCGACCTCGGCGGCGATTCGCTCGACCGGCACGTCCTCGCAAAATAGTTGTCCATTCTTGTAATTGAAGTAATCCATTATTCTTGCGGCTCTCCTCTTTTCGCCCGACCGCCGGGCTTCGGGGCGGTATAATTACCATTATTGGGACGATTTGGCAATCCCGCTTCTCGAATTACCCTGGTGGTCTTCCCTTTAAGCAGGTCTTTGGTCCGCCGCATGGCCTCGGCGACATCCACGCCGTCGCCGACAAGAGGACTAACGGCAAGGAACATATCGCGCGGAGCATCGGCGTCGGCCTGGCCTGGGATGCAGATGCAGGGCACGCCGGCGGAACGGGCGATCCTGGCCACGCCGACGGCGGTCTTTCCGGCGGCGGATTGGGAATCGAGTTTCCCCTCGCCGGTAATGACCAGGTCCGCACCGGCAATACGCCGAGCAAGGCCTACGGCGTCGGCGACGATCTCGATACCGCTTCGGAGTTTCGCGCCGGTAAATGCGACCAGCCCCGCCCCCAGCCCTCCGGCAGCGCCGGAGCCGGGCATGTGCTCGACATCCATACCCAACTGCTTGTGAATAACGTCGGCGAGGTTTGCCAGGCCCGCATCGAGCGTCCTGACCATCTCCGGCGTAGCGCCCTTCTGCGGGCCATAGACTGCCGCTGCCCCGTCCGGACCGGTCAGCGGGTTCGTTACGTCGCAGGCAACGAGGATTTCGCAATCGGCAACTCGACTGTCGCGGTCGCTGACGTCGATTCGGGCGATATCGACCAGTCCTCCGCCGGCCAAGCCGCAGACGCACGCCTTTCCGCGGCGGTCGATAAAGACCACGCCCAGTGCCTGTGCGCATCCGGTCCCGCCGTCCGTGGTGGCCGATCCGCCGATACCGATAATGAGACGCTTGGCCCCGGCGTCCAGGGCGGCGAGAATGAGTTGGCCTACGCCGAACGTCGTTGTCAGAAGCGGGTTGCGATCTTCCGGGGCAATAAGTCCCAGTCCGGCGGCTTCGGCCATCTCGATCACGCCGGTTATCCCGTCGCCGAGCAGTCCGAACCGTGCTTCGGTCGGTTCGCCCAGCGGCCCGGCGACTTCAACCGTTCTGAACTCGCCGCCCGTCGCCGCCACCATCGCCTCGACGGTCCCCTCACCGCCATCGGCCATCGGGCAAAGGTCGATCTCCGCCTCCGGTGCAGCCTCGCGCACACCCGCCGCCATCGCGCGGGCTACCTCGATTGCCGAGAGCGATTCCTTGAACGAATCAGGAGCAATTACGATCTTCATGTCCGTAACCTTTGGTAGTCTATCCCACATACAATTATGGGTGCCATGCCTTCACGCGCAGCGAAGCGGAGCGTGTAGGCATGTTCGCGCCCTCTACTCCGTTCCGGGCGAGAACATGGCACCCATCGTTTTGACTGAGATGGATCGCTAAACATCCAATATCTCCAGATTTTTATGAGTATAAGTGCTGCCGACGTTGACCACTTCAATATTTCCTATCCTGCATTTGCCGGGCCAATGCGAATGTCCGCAGAAAACATGCGTAACCTTCGTGCATGCCCGCAGTGCATCCCCGATTTTATCGGAGCCAAGGTACGCTGCGGCAAATGTGAATTTCGCCGGTCTGCCCGCCGGAACCAACTGCCGGAACGGAAGGTGATGCACAAACGCCACGACCTGCCGGACCCGTTCATCAGTCTCGTAGGCCTTCAACTGCCCGCTGAGTCTGGCGACCACGTAATCAAGAAATTGCTCGTCGCTCATGTCCATCCGTATATGCACACCGTCCATCCACCGAACGGCGAT
>CAYUYD010000197.1:0-5450 GCA_964449105.1 uncultured Planctomycetaceae bacterium
ACGGCGCAATTGCGGACATAAGCCGGTAGCGACAGAACGCCGCTGCAGCTCGGACATTTCACACGTCTAGCCGGCATAGCCATCCTCTCGTGGCAGTACGGATATAAAAGGCCTATACGACCTGGGGCGAAAATCTCTCAAAAGCCCATACGATTCTCACCAGCAGTCAGTATAACAAAGCGGCAGTCAAAGTCAAAATGCGCAAAAAAAAGCCTCCGCCAGGATACCGATGGGAAGGCTTGAGAAAGAACCCTCTATGTTTAGGTGGGCGATTGCTTACCTGGCACATGGCCAGGCAAAGGCGACACCACCCCGAATAGGGCTGTCGGTTCTTTCAATCATCCTCCCCTGTCGCGCACGGCAGAGGCAATTTCAATTGTCATTATACCACAACTTTGGATATATCGGCACAATGAGGAAAAATATTAAACAAATACCCCGCAGCGATTTTACTGATGCGATTCGGTCCTTACAGTTCCGGGCCTTTGAGTTTGGGTGTGTATTTCTGTACGAGTCGGAGCAGGTCGGACTGATTGGAATTGAGCTCCAGCGACCGGTTCCATGCTGACAAGGCTTTATCCCGCAGTTCGGTATTTTCACCGGAAGTAATAAACTGCGTCATGTACACCACGCCAAGCCCGCGATAGGCCGGCGCACTCTGTCCGTCGAGGACTATGGCTTGCTCGTAAGCCTTGATCGCATCATCCCATTTCTTCTGATGGAAACAGCACGCCCCGATTTGTTCCCACGCAGCCGAGCAGTTCGGGTCTTCCCGCGCCGCCAGTTCAAAGGCATTAAGGGCTTCTTTGTGCCGGCCAAGACGGATGTACGTCGTTCCGAGGTTCAGCAGAAGCATAGGCTGGTGGACGTCGAGTTCGAGAGAATCCTTGTATGCCCTGATGGCGTCGTAGTGGCGGTCCTGTGCATCGTAAATTGTACCGAGGTTGGAATATGCGAATGGATTTTTCGGATCGGTCTTAATCGCGCTTTTGCAATACTTTTCAGCCAGGTCGTATTTGCCCGTCTGGAAATAGCAGGTTGACAGGTTGAGGTTAGTATCGAAATCATCCGGTTTGAGCATGACGGCGCGGAGGTACACCTGAACGGCCTTTCGGAGGTAGTCGCCGGCGGACTTTGCGTTTCTGGCTGCGTCGGAGAGGATCTTATACGTTACGCCGAGGTTGTAATGTGGGGTGAAGGCGTATGGGTTGGTATTGCAGGCCTGTTCGTAGGCCGTTGCCGCCTGCTGGTTGTCGCCTTGTTTGCGATGGATGTCGCCTATTGCCGCGTGGGCAAGCGAGAGGTTTGGATCGGAGCGAACTGCCTTGGCCAGTTCCGCCAAAGCCGCTTCGTAGTCCCGGTGGTCCATCGCCATCCTTCCGGCGACATAATGATTAATGGCCGCCTCCGTCGGCGAGAATATTTCACAACCGGCAAGCAGAGGAAGCACCGTTACCATCAGTATTAACCATGCACGCTTCATTAACGATGCTCCGAATGATAAATGCTAAATGAAAAATGATAAGTTGCGGAAGAAAAGTCTCTCATAGGTCTCCGGAATAAAATCTCGTCAGTCAAAAGGTCCCGGCGCGAAAAGACAATCGCCTCGCCGAACGGAAGCATTTATCATTTATCATTTTGCTCGCCAAACTGTGTAAACTTTCTTACGAGCATCTTAGTATTCCATTCTCGGGCGATTAGTCAAGCGCCGGGAATTTGAAAGCCCTTGAAAAACAGGCCGGGGTGTGTTGTACTCAGCGCACGAAGGTTAATACGCTGTCGCGCTGGCGGGAGATAAACGAGCTGCGACCCGACCGTGAGGGAGCGGTCTACGGATTATTTTTCTCTTTTTTCGTAAGATGTTGTTTTTTTGTACTTACTTGAACGTAAGTGACTTACCTGTATTCTTGCCATACCGCTGGAAACCGCAGTTTGCCGCACAAACCGCCCTTCCGGTTGTCGCGACAACCGGAAGAATATGGTTTTGGGGATGGGGTGGTAGTTAATTAAACAGTGTGTGTTTTCTGAGCACTGATAATATTACCGTCGGATCGTGAACGCCACACAGGCAAGCGGCTTTTGCGAGCACCGGGCCACATGTTTGAGAATGGGTCGAGCGCTGCTGGCCTCATCGAACCGAATTCGCCGGCCTGACCCGCATTCAAGAACCCCGAACACCTCACGATTGATTCTGAGCCGAGATTCTGTAAGATTCTTCTATTGGTCGTTATTGCCATTACGGCGGCAAAGCGTTGACAGCGTATAAAGTTTGAATTTTTTTCTTCCGGGTCAATGAATCAGAAAAAGACAGAATACACCGCCCTGCAGGAGCGGGTAAAAGAGCTGACGTGCCTCTACAGCCTCGCGCAGCTCGCCACGCGGTCGGGCGCTGCGCTCGAAGAGATTCTCCAAGGCAGTGTAAACCTGCTGCCCCCTGCCTGGCAGCATCCTGAAATCACGGCAGGGCGCATCGTTCTCGACGACCGTCACTACGTAACAACGAACTTCGGGGAAGGCCCGCACAGGCAATCGGCTGACATTGTGGTAAACGGCGAGCGGCGCGGCGCTATTGATGTCGTGTACCTCGAGGAAAGGCCCGATTGCGACGAAGGCCCGTTTCTGAAGGAAGAGCGACATCTGATTGCCGCCGTCGCACAGCAAATCGCCCTCATTATCGAGCGGCGGCAGGCTGCCAAAGAAAAGACTCATTTGCGGGAGCAGTTGCGTCGGGCCGACCGTCTGGCGACTATCGGACAGCTTTCCGCGGGCATTGCGCACGAATTGAATGAACCGCTGGGCAACATATTAGGCTTTGCTCAGCTCGTACAGAAACACCCCGATCTTCCGAAACAGGCACTCCAGGACATCGAGAAGATCATTACGGCGTCGCTTCATGGCCGAGAGGTGATCAAGAAGCTGATGCTGTTCGCGCGCAGAACCCCGCCCCGGAAAGAACAAGTCCATCTCAACACAGTGATTGAGCAGTCGCTCTATTTCCTTGAGTCGCGGTGTACCAGGAACGGCGTGGACCTTATTCGACGCCTGTCGCCGGAGATACCGCAGATAACCGCCGATCCGTCGCAATTGCAGCAGGTGCTGGTGAACCTCGTGGTCAACGCAATTCAGGCGATGCCGTCCGGAGGCGTCCTGACAATCAGCACGCGCGTATCCGACAGCCACGTGCTGCTGGTCGTCGAGGACAGCGGAACCGGAATGAGTGAACAGGAAATCAAACAGATATTCATCCCCTTCTATACTACCAAAGACATCAATGAGGGCACCGGACTTGGCCTGCCGGTAGTTCATGGTATCATAACATCGCACAGGGGCACGATTCATGTTGAAAGCACTCCGGGCCGCGGCGCCCGGTTCGAGGTTCGGCTTCCCATTGCTGCTGCGGAAGAGCGCAAGGAAGAACACAAGAATGACTAAGGCGAACAGGAAAGAAACGATTCTCGTCGTAGATGACGTTGCGAATACGACTGAAGTGCTGCAGCGGAATCTCACGGCCAGGGGTTACGAAGTCTTTACAGCGCCGGGTGTGGCCGAGGCGCTCATCATAATCCAGACTCACTCTATCGACTTGGTGATAACGGATCTCAAGATGCCCAAAGTCAACGGCCTCGACCTGGTGCGCCATGTCCGGGACAACTTCAAGGACACTGAAGTAATCATGATTACCGGATATCCTTCCATTGGAGGGGCAGTCGAGGCTATCAAGATCGGAGCACAGGAGTACCTGCCGAAGCCTTTTACCGACGAGGAACTCCTGTCCGCCGTTCGGCGGGCGCTTGAGAAACTTCACGCTCGCCGCGCCGGCCAGGCCTCGATAAGTCCGCCTTCCCGCACGCTGCACGGACTGATCGGCGAATCCAACCCCATGCAGGAAGTATTCAAGGCCATAACCAAAGCCGCCTCGACCTCCGCGACGGTGCTCATTTCAGGGGAAAGCGGCACGGGTAAGGAACTTGTCGCCAGGGCGATTCATTATAACAGCCCGAGGGCCTCCGCGGCCTTTGTGCCGGTGAATTGCGGCGGCATTCCTGAAGGCCTTCTCGAAAGCGAGTTGTTCGGCTATGTGAAGGGGGCGTTCACCGGCGCCGACGAATCACGCGCGGGTTTTTTTCAGACCGCCGACGGCGGTACGATTTTTCTCGATGAGATCAGCGAAACCGGCCTGAATATGCAGGTCAAACTGCTTCGTGTGTTGCAGGACAGAGAAGTGTGCATGGTCGGCGCGAACCGCGGCAGGCGGATGGACGTAAGGGTTCTGGCATCGACGAATAAGTCGCTGCCGGACCTGGTCGCCAAAGGCCTGTTCCGCGAGGACCTCTTCTTCCGTCTCAATGTGATTACCATCGAATTGCCGCCCCTTCGGGAACGCGGGGACGATATCCTGCTGCTGATCCGACATTTCGCCGCCAAGTACGCGAAGGAATCGGGCAAGCCGCCGCTGCGCTTCTCAGATGAGGCGTTGGGCGTCCTGAAGACCGGCTACCGCTGGCCTGGAAACGTGCGGGAACTTGAGAACGTCATCCACCGCCTTGTAGTCATGACGGAGAGCGACTATATCGAAGTACCGGACCTGCCGGCGCCGTTCAGGTTCTCTGCCATCGGCGGACCTGATTTGACCCGCTCGCTGGCCGAAGCCGAAGCCGAGTACATCCGCAGCGTTCTTGCAAGCGTGGGGGGCAACAAGACCAAGGCCGCCAGAGTGCTTAAAATCGACCGCAAGACGCTGCGGGAAAAACTGACGAAAGCCGAAAGTCGGTCGAATCCATAATCACGCCAAAGGTGCTCCGTTACGCCGGAGAAGGGCTATGGGAAACCTGGAAACCTGGGGACGCTACCCATGTTTTTGACTTGACAGGTGATTGTGTGGTTTTATAATCGGCCATATGCCTCGTATGTCGCGAGTAGTCATTCCGGACGTCGCACACCACGTTACTCAGCGCGGCAACCGTCGCGAGGAGGTTTTTTTCACCGATGCGGACCGGCAAAGGTATCTGTATCTTCTGGGGGAATACTCGGCCAAGCACGGGCTGGAGATCCTGGCCTATTGCCTGATGAGCAATTACGTCCACCTGGTGGTGGTGCCGAAAACGTCAGATTCTCTGTCGGGGGCGCTCAAGCCGGTGCACCTTCGTTACGCCCAGCACATTAACTGGAGCCGGAATCTTTCGGGACTGCTTTGGCAGGGTCGGTTTTTTTCGTGCCCGATGGACGATGGGCATTTTTGGTCAGCCGTGCGATACGTCGAGCGCAACCCGGTGCGTGCGGGGATGGTTGACTGGGCCGAAGAGTATCCGTGGAGCAGCGCTGCCGGCCACTGCGGGCTTCGCAAAGACCCGCTGCTGTCGGGCGATCTTGAGTTGTCCGACCACGTCGGCGACTGGTCAGCCTGGCTGGGCGACGAGGAGGATGAGGCGATGCTGACCAGACTCCGCCGG
>CAYUYD010000198.1:0-5424 GCA_964449105.1 uncultured Planctomycetaceae bacterium
GTTGAGATTGGCGCCGCAATACGATTGGTTGCTAGGTCCTCTCGTCCTGGACCTTGACAGGGACAGCACAAGAACAATCACCAGCAGCGCGATGACCGTTACTACTACCAATAGTTCGGTCAGTGTAAAACCTTTCGTTCGTTTCATAATGGCACAATTCCTTTCCCGCAAGCCGGCGCTTGAGCGCAGCGAAAGTGCCGGAACAAGCAGCGAATCCGCCGAGAAAACGACCGGTCAGCGTCCTTCTCGCGCCAGTTCCGGGCGGAGGGTGTTGTTGAGGTAGCGGTACAAGGCGTCGCCGGGGCAGGCGGTCGAGGCGCCGGGCGCGTCGCGGTGTCCGATTACGCGAGCCGGTGTAATCTTGTATCGGTCCATCAGAACCAGCAGCAGTTTTTTCAGGCCCGCCAGTTGTTTCGCCGAGGGCAGTTTTTCGGATGAATCTCCCACCAGGCAGATGCCTATACCGTAGTTGTTATATTCGTTGTTGGGCGTTTTGCCGCAGTGAGCGCCCCATTTTTGTTTTGTCCATCGGCTGCCGATTTCAACCAGCCCGTCCTCGCCGCCTCGCCCGTTGTCAATAACGAAGTGGTATCCAAGTTCGTCCCATCCCCTCTTCCGGTGCGCCAGGTCGAATATCGCAGCCGATCCGTTGTCGGTGGCGCTGTGGTGAATCACTATCCATCGCCACGGACGCTCGTTCGCCGACGGAATCCATTCGGACGGCACATTGACAACGGGGGCGGCGGCGCGTTCAGGCGGCGGGCTTACAGGAATCACCGTATCAGGCCGGAGCGGGAAGGACTGAATGGCCGAGTGTCTCGGCAGGTCGGTCAGTATTACTCGCGGCTGATGGCTGCAACCGGCGGCGGCGAGAAACAATGTAAGCACACAATACAAACGCGGCGAACCGGTCAGCGGCCTCAGTGCCGGTAAAGTTGAGATGTATCGTCCCATTACTGCTCCTCTAATACTACAGCGCCACTTTGTAAATCCGAAATACGAAACTCGAAATACGAAACTCGAAATACGCCGCCGAAGGCGCCCCCGAAGGGCAACAATATCGAATGACCAAATTTCGAATTCTCAAAACGCCTTCAGGCGGGTTTTATAGAATTTGTTTGAGGCATTTGGATTTCGTATTTTGAATTTGTTTCGTATTTCGATATTCGGATTTTGCGGCTTCCTGCCAGCTAAGTTGCGCCGTAGTGTTAACCGGGGGTATTCTAAAAGACCTATCGGCCCACATGCCAGAATTTCTTCGGTAGAAGATTAGCAGGGATACAGGGGATGCAGGGGATAAAATCTTTTTCTCTTTGTTTTTTCTTAAACTTCTATCCCCTGTATCCCCTGCATCCCTGCTAATCCTGCGGATAAGCGTGCAACGCGGACCGATTGCGATATAATGAACTTACTTATGACAGAGCAAACGAATACATCCTCCAGCCCGCCCGCCGAAGCAGATGCCCGGACTTCGGCAAGCTCAGTCGAGCCGCAGCAGTCGGGCGAGCAGTCCTGCCCGTCCACCTGCGGCGCCTGCCCGCTTGCCGCAGGCAGGCAGGAGCAAACGGACGGCAAGCAGGCGGACGCCGCAGGCGGGCAGGTTGTTGTTCGCTACGGGCGGATGATGCAACTGGGCCTGTTTGACCACGACCTGGACACTCCGCCTGCGCCGGGTATGAAACTGGTTGTCGGCACCGAGCGGGGGACGGAACTGGGAACGGCGGTGATAAACGTCGCAGGCAACTCATCGCGGAACATAGAGGACGGCCCGCTCAGGCAATACATCGCCGATAGCGGAAAGGACTATCCATTCACCCGGGGCGGAAAGGTCATGCGGCCGGCAAATCCCCAGGACATCAACGACCAGCACCACCTCGATAAGTCGGCAGCGGACGAAGCCGGCTTCTGCCGGGAACAAATCAAGGCCCTGTCGCTGGATATGAGGCTGGTGGCTGTCGAGCACATCCTCGGGGGAGAGCGTGCGGTGTTTTTTTTCATGTCCGATACCCGCGTTGATTTCCGCGAACTGGTCAGGCGTCTGGCGACGCAATACCACACGCGAATTGAGATGTATCAGATCGGCGCGCGCGACGAAGCGCGACTGCTGGCAGACTACGAACGCTGCGGACGCCAGTGCTGCTGCCGGGAGTACCTCAAACTCCTCAAGCCGATCTCGATGCGAATGGCGAAGGTGCAGAAGGCCACGCTGGACCCAGCCAAGATTTCCGGACGATGCGGACGGCTTATGTGCTGCCTGCGATATGAGGACAAATCATACGAAGAACTTCGTCGGAAACTACCCAAAAGAAGCACATGGGCCCGCACTGCCGCCGGCGTCGTCGGGAAGGTGCTGGAAACGCAGATCATCACGCAACTGGTCCGCCTGGAACAGGTCGATAAGAGGCAAATCGTCGTACCAAACGAGGAAATAGTCGAGCGCGGTATGGCAGGCCCGCCGGAAACTCCCGCCCCCGTCAAAACCGGCAGACTGGTCAAAACGGATCGGCCGTTCCCCCGGCCCGTAGAATTCGAACCCGAACCTCTTTGTGAACTTCTTTATGATGAAGAACCTTACGACGATAGTGAGGCCAAGACCGAGACCGAGGCCGAGGTACAAACCGCCCCCGACCAGGCCCCCGGCGCCGCCGGGGGACATGCCAGGCCTATGTCTCGGAAGCCTCGCGGCGCTAGCCGACGCCGACGCAAATCACACGGGCGAGGAAAGAATCCCAAACATCCCGGCGCACTCAGCGTCGCTCCCCGTGTAAACGAGGATTCAAACGCCGGCCAACGGGGCAAAAAGAGACGCCGGCGACGAAAAC
This sequence comes from uncultured Planctomycetaceae bacterium, assembly GCA_964449105.1. Lineage (GTDB taxonomy): Bacteria > Planctomycetota > Phycisphaerae > SM23-33 > SM23-33 > JAUWNJ01. Next base: position 2,823 of record CAYUYD010000198.1, read on the forward strand.
CAGGAAACAACAACCCCGAAAACGACAACTGACCCCAGGAAAAAGAAACTGAACCACAAAGAGCACAAAGGACACAAAGAATAATAAAATTAATAGTTTTTTTACTTTCTTTGTGTTCTTTGTGGCCTTTGTGGTTTTGTGATTGCCCCGACAAATCGCATGAACGTTTCGCCGCGTTGTTCGTAGTTTCGGAACTGGTCGAAACTGGCGCAGGCGGGCGACAGAAGCACGACGTCGCCGGGGCTGGCGGCGGCGCGGGCGGCGGCGACGGCGGCGGCGAACTCAAACGCCCTGATAACGGTCGGCGTGCGGATATCGGATCGCGCCGATTCGACGCCGCGGGCAATCGTCTCGCCCGTCTGACCCGTCGCTATGACGGCCTTGGCCCTGCCGGACAGGGCGGCGCACAGGCCGCCGAAATCCACTTTTTTGTCGTATCCCCCGACGATGATGACCACGCTGCGAGAGGCGAAGGCCTCTAACGCAACGATCGCCCCTTCCGGCGTGGTGCACTTGGAGTCGTTGAAATATCGCACACCGTCGATCTCGGCCACAAGTTGCAGCCTGTGCGGCAGGGGCGTGAAAGTCAAAAGCGCCTCGGCGGCGACGGCGCGCGATACGCCGAATTGTCTGGCCACTGACCATGCGGCCTGGGCGTTGGCCTGGTTGTGCCACCCCGGAACATTCAGATCAAACGGTTCGTCGGTGACGCTGAATGTGTCCGTCCTGCCGGGGGCCTGGCCGGCCCATGAAGCCAACTCGGCGTCGAGCCGATTGATAATCAGCACGTCGTCGAACCCCTGGAAGCGGAAGATATTCTTTTTGGCGTCGGCGTACTCGGCCAGGTTGGCGTGGCGGTCGAGGTGGTTGGGGTAGAGGTTGGTAACGACGGCTACGTGCGGGCTTTGCCCAAGCAGCGGAAGGTAAGTCAGTTGGAAACTGGACAGTTCCAGGACGACGACGTGGTCGGGCTTGATGTCCGGCAGGTTCTCCAGCAGGCTGACGCCGATGTTTCCGCCGACGTGGGTGTGCCTGTCAGCCGACAGGATAGCACCGGTCATTGCGGTGGTGGTCGATTTACCGACCGAGCCGGTGATCCCGACGACCGGCGCAGCGCAGCGGGCGAGGAAAAGGTTTATCTCGGTCGTCAGTTCAACGCCGGCGGCGCGAGCGGCTTGGAGGTAAGGCGAGTCGAACGGTACGGCGGGGTTGGCGACAACCAGGTCGGTTTCGGTGAAATCCGCCTCGTCGTGCCCGCCGAGGTGCAGCGTTACGTCCAGACCCGCAAGTTCGGCCAGCGGTTCGGCGAGTTCTTCAGCCTCTGCCTGGTCGGAAACCGTTACGCGAGCGCCCTGCCCGACCAGCCAGCGAGTTACGCCAAGCCCGCCGCCGAACCGGCCCAGGCCCATTACCGTTACACGCTTGTCGGAAAGGATGTTACTCATTACTCAAACTGACCGATTTTGTTAAGCCCGAAGGGCTGAAGGATAGTAGCCGTGGGCGTAAGCCCACGGTGGATAAGGCGTTATGACTGATAGCCCCGAAGGGGCGTCGGAAAGTTTTTGTTCGCGGGGCGGTTCTCCAACGCCCCTTTGGGGCTTGGGATTTATAGAGCATTCGTACCGGCGGCTTACGCCGCCGGCTACTATCCACTGCCCCTTCGGGGCGAAGAAATCGGTCAGTTTGAGTCATTAGGTCCCAGCGTCAGTGTTGTCGCAGCGTTCAGGTCGAACTGCTTCGCCAGTTCGTGGACCTGCCCGGAAGTAACAGCGAAGATTCGCTCGATATGCTCGGCCAATGGTCTGTACCGGCGGCGATAGACCCAGTCGAACCCCAGCGCAGTCAGCCTGCCCATAGGCAGTTCGCCCCCGAGCGTGGCGGCGGAGGCGATCTTGTTGGCGGCGGCGGTCATCTCCTGGTCCGTCGGGCCTTCAACCATGAATTTGTCGTATTCGCCTCGCGCGATTTGCAAGGCCTCCGACGCACGGGAAGGATCGGCGCTGATAAACGTTACGAATATGCCGGTCCCGTCCAGCGGTTCGTACGAGCAGGAGGCCTCTTCTGCAATGGCCGGTTCGACCAGAGCGTAGAACAGCCTGCTTCCTACAACGTCGCCGAGAATCATGGCCAGCAGATGTCCTGCATATCGGCGTTCGTCCTGCGCTCCCGGTCCAGCCGACATCAAACCGATATGCTGGCGCAGGAGTTTGGCATCGACGATTACGCCGCTCCGGCGCGTTCCGTCGCTTTCGGGCGTGTCGCGCGAAACGGAATAATTCTTCCAGTCTCCGCACGCAGAAGAGGCCTGGGCGACCAGGGCGCTCCAGTCAAGGTTGCCGGCGCCCACCAGAGTTACGTTGCCCGGGCTGTAGCGCCGGTTGAAATAGTCCAGCATGTCATCGCGCTTCAGCGCCCGGATCGATTCGTTCGTACCCAGGACGCTGTGCGAGAGCGGGTGGGCGCCGAAGTGCTCGGCCATGAGTTTCTCGAAAAGACGAAACTGCGGGCGGTCCTGGTAGAGGGCGATCTCCTCCAGTATGACCTTCTTTTCGGTCTGGAAGTCTTCATCCCGAAGGGCGGGGCGCATCATGTCGGCCAGCAG
>CAYUYD010000199.1:0-5423 GCA_964449105.1 uncultured Planctomycetaceae bacterium
TGTCTCGTCGGCGATGTCGTCCATCGGCACTAGTCCGGCCAGCCGCGCCCGGATCAGCAGGTCCAGCAGCGACTTGTAGGACGCCCCGTCATTCCTGTAGGCCGAGCCGGATTTGCTGGCGTGCCGCAACGGCGGGTCATTGAGCAGCGCGTAGTGGATTTGCCGGGCAGAGAGCGGCTTAAACTCATGCAGGTCTTTTAACACCTTCTGAACCGCTGCCAGGAATGGAACCTTGGCGTCTGAGATTTCAGAACGGCTGGTAGTGCCAAGCAGGGCCATGCGATCCGCGGTGACAGCAGACCTTTGCCGACGGTGGGCAATCAGCGAGGCATAGGCGTCTTGCTGGTTTTCAGAGACGACCTGCTCACGGAGTTTTTCGTCAAAGGACTTCACCCGCTGGCGGTTGCACTCCGTCAGCAGCGCCATGAACTCGTCATGATCCGCATCCTTATAAATGGGCACGACCCGGCACGAAACAGAATCCAGGCCGGCGTGCTTCGCTGCGGCGTAACGCCGGTGCCCGCTGATGATCCAGTGGTCGCGGGTAATCAGCAGCGGTTCCTGTATGCCGTGTTGTACTATGCTCTGGGCAAGGCGAGCGATCTGTGGATCGGTCTCGTTAACGGGTCGGTAAAGTTCATCGTTTTCAGGGCTGGGGAGGATGTCGCCGATCGAAAGATGGAGAATTGGGGCATGCCCCGATTCGGCGGCAACGGCGGTGGCGACGGCACTACGCATTGTCGTCACCCCCAGTCTGCCGGGTTTCGGGACGTTCGCCCTCGAGCGGTCGCGCAAACAGCAGCTCGGCTTTGCCAGCGGCCTGTTCCGGCTAGACCGTACTATTTCGGCGCGCATGCCCGGGCAGACGCCGTAGTGCTCGTTCGGCGTCAGCCAGTTCCTTCGCGGCGGCCACGACGCGCTGGACCGCCCTGACGATCCGAAGATGTCTCCGCTCAATCATGGCAAGTATTATGACAAGCAGGATATGGCCGAAAGTGCGGTGGAAGTGCGCGGAAGTGAAAAGCGAGCCGTTTTCGTGGGAATCCGAGCGAACGGAGGGGGCAAAGACTAATCAGGTGGAAGTGGCCTGGAAGCGAGGAAACCAGTTTACCGGCCAGGTATGGGCGCGGACTTCAGGGCCAACTCGCTGTGGCTCTTGCACTTAGGGCAAATGTCACTGGCGATGGCTTCATCGGGGTACTCGTGGTCGCAGGCGGGATTTTTGCACTTCCAGAACAAGCGTTTTCTGCCGGCTTTCTGGCCCTTGAGCCAGTGTATGTACGCCGCCGCCCACTCCGGGTCGCTCTGCCTCCCATTGATGTACCGGCGGAAGTCGCTGATGTGCATCTTGCAGCCCACGCCCTTGCGGCGCATGTAGCGGATTTCACCGTCGGGCTTGCACAGCCTGCCCAGCGTCTGGAGACTGAGCTTGTCGTCAATCAGCCTCCTGATCTCCGTCAGCGGCAGGTATTCCGGGGCGTCATCCCGCCATTGCTGTTCCTTGCACTCGTCCTTCGCGCCGGCGTCGGTTTCACTGTGGCTGTCGTCAGCCACCTGTGATAGGCCGAGCCCGGGCCGAAGCAGAGCCGCAAGCTGGCTCAGGTCGACCTGGTTCTGGATCACAATGTTGCCCACGCTGGCGTTGGCCTGCGCGCCGGCAACTGCGGCCGCCACACAGCCGGTCTGCGACGGACCCTCCAACAGGATGATGCCGACCTGAGCCGGTACTCGCCGAGTCTGGACGTGGTCCCAAACCAGCCAGTCGTTCTCCGGATGATTGCAAAGTTCGTGCTGAAGCCGCTCGCCTTCGGGGGTCAGGCGCAAGTCCCATTTCGTGTCGGCCTGTACACTGACCACCCCACGCAGGAACCGCCCAAGGTGGTGCTGGGCTTCGCCGAGCAGAGACAGGGGGTTCCACAGTCCCGTGACGACAGCTTGCGCCCGAATGGCCGTGGCGTCCGAAAACAGGCTGAAGTTGAAGCGGGCTTCGACGGCCCCGCACCAGAGCAGCATGATCGCCGCCGTCTTACGCTCCTGCGGATCACTGGCCATGTCCGCGCCGCCCTGCCAATTGTGCGTCAATTCCTTCAGCAGCGTAAGGGCCTCCGCCTGGACGCGGTTGATGGCGCGATGCTCAAGCTCGGCCTGTTCCTGGTCGGCCTGGACCCGGGTCAAGAAGTTCTCGGTCTGATCGTCCATGATTCCCACGGGCGCAAACGGCGAATAGCCGTCGCGCGATTCGTGGAAATGTACCGCTCCCGGCAGGAAAACGCAACGCCGACAGAGAGAACGCCCCGGTCAGTTGCCGGGGCGTTTTGGAAGGGAGGACGCTGACGGGCGCTACCTGGCCAGATCAAACCGTCCGCGAGTGACCTTGCGGAAGCGGCTGTTAGTTAACCTGCACAGGCCGCCAGGTGTCGCCCGAGGGCGTCGCCGTGAAAGAACCGTGTCGTCAGCCGTCGCCGCTCCCGCTCAGGTGCCGGTGGCAGGTACTCGATGCGCCCGGCCTCCTCGATCTGCTGCCGGTAGATTTCCGCGCGGCGGGCCCGCTCATCCTCGTCCAGGTCGAACCGCTTCAGCCCGTGGCCGTTCAGCCACCGCCGGGCGTCGGCCAGGACCGCCAGGTCCTGCTTGCCGTAGTCCGTGTACCTCTTGCCGCCGACGATCCTTATCCGCTTCTCGTTGGTCTTCATCGTGTTCTCCTCGTGAATGTCCACGACACGATCAGGCCATAGGGTCGCGGAAATGCTAAGCCTGATTCCCGGAAACCCCGCAGAATTACCGCCGCCGCATGCTTCGAAGGGGGCGATAGTTATGGCAATTAGCGCAGAATCTTCGACAATTCCGTAGCGGTCTGACACCGCCCCGGCCAAAGCCATCAGCCCGACGTCGCTGGCCTAGGAGACCCCGGCTCGCATTCTGACCGCCGGCGGCGGCAAAGCGGTAACGATGGAGATGGTCCAGGCGGCCATCGATGCCGGCGCGACGGTCGGCGATGGCAGCAGCGGCCTGACCAAGGGCGACCTCGTGCCCGACCCAAAGGTCGCCGATCTGCGGCACTAACTACAGGCGCTGGTAGAAGCCCTCCCCGACGAGCGGATGCGGCACATCATCCGCAAGCGTTTCTGGCGTGGCCGGGAACTGGAGGCCATCGGGGCGGAACTGGGGGTGACGGCGGAACGGGTACGGCAGATGCTTAAGGAGGGATTGCCCATGCTCCACGCAATGGTTGAGCTAACGAGGAGGCCTGCACCGGGCCAGCCCCTCGTGGCTCATCTGTGATCCGCGCATGGAAGGCCGCGAGATGCGGTTCCGCCAAGGTACGGGGCCCGACAGACCGGCAAGAACACGCTCGTCCAGCATATTGCAGTAACCGTTTGTCCCGCCCTGTATCTGACGTTTGACGACGCGGCCGTCCTGTCGGCGACTACAGCCGATCCGGCGGGATTCTTGGCCGGCATCGAAGGCCCCATCGCTCTGGACGAGGTGCAGAGAGCGCTGGGGTTGTTCCTGGTAATCAAGGCCGACGATGGTCGTGCGGGCTTGGGTCGTGAAGACTCATGCCGCCTTTGCGACCGTGACGCGATTGCGCCCCGAGCATTTCGCTTCATACAGGGCTGCATCGGCTCGACGCAGGACATCAGAAGCATTGCTTCCAAACGTGCCCGACCATTCGGCAACGCCGCAACTGATCGTCAGCGGACTATTGTTCGAGGTCAGAACAGAAGCCACGCGATTTCGAATCCTCTCTGCCACTATGACGGCATCATCCAGTGCGGTTTCCGGCATCAGTATCACGAATTCATCGCCCCCGTAGCGAGCCACCACGTCGGTTGCCCTCGCCTCCTGTCGCAGCACGCCTGTCAGTTCTTTCAGTATTTGATCTCCTGCGGGGTGACCGTATGCATCGTTGATGCCCTTGAAGGAGTCCACGTCCATGATCGCAACACAGAAACCGCGGCTGTAACGACCTGCGCGTTCGTGTTCGGCTTCCAGTTTCTCCTCAAAGACCCTCCTGGAACTCGCGCCCGTCAGCGAGTCGGTCTGGCTCTCCTGCCAGGCCTTCTGGTAGAGCCTGGCGCTGGTCAAATTGGCGCTGATGATTTCGCCCACGAGTCGAGCCTTATACTCCATCAGTTCGGACGAAGCTGCAGCACTTGGGTCGATCTGGCACATACAGAGATAGCCATTGCCCGCCTTGCCGCCATCAACGGGAAGACCGGCCATATTCAGCGGGATTATGAGTTCGGGCGATCTTGCGCCGAGTTCCGCGCATGCCTCGCCGACATCGCCACAATGAATCTTGGCCCTCTCCATGACGCCCTTTGCATTCTGTTGCGAGACAACTGGGAATCCGCCAAGGTTGCCTTTGGACTTGGAGCAGAAACGGTCGAGGATCTCCTTTGCCAGGTAGTCTAATGCGGATCGGAGATTCTCCAGGAAGTTCTTACGCATGGCCTGCGCGCAACGGCTCATCCGGTGATGTCCGCAAACAGCGCCGTCGAGAGGTATCGCTCACCGAAGCTTGGCACGATGGCCACAATCACCTTGCCCTTGTTCTCCGGCCGGGCCGCCACCATGGCTGCCGCGCACAACGCCGCGCCGCTGGAAATGCCCACAAACAGGCCCTCTTCCTTCGCCGCCCGGCGTGCCCACTCGATGGCCTCGTCTTGGTCCACAGCAAGGACCTCGTCAACAATCTTGAGGTTCAGCACTTTGGGCACGAAGCCCGCGCCGATACCTTGAATCTTGTGAGGACTCGGTCTGACTTCCTGGCCCGCGAGGGTTTGGGTAATAACAGGGCTTTGTGCTGGCTCGACCGCCACCGCCTTGAAGGAAGGCTTGCGAGCCTTTATGACCTCCGAAACTCCCGTAATTGTGCCGCCGGTGCCCACGCCGCTGACCAGGATGTCCGCCTTTCCGTCCGTATCCCGCCATATCTCCTCGGCGGTGGTAAGGCGGTGGATCTGAGGGTTGGCGGGATTCTCGAACTGCTGCGGTACAAACGTATACTTTTCGGCCTGGGCAATCTCAAGAGCCTTGCGTACGGCGCCAGTCATGCCTTCCGCCGCTGGGGTAAGGACCAATTCTGCCCCCAAGGATTTGAGGACCTTCCGACGCTCCATGCTCATGGAGTCCGGCATAGTCAACATCAGTCTGTATCCGCGAGCGGCGCACACGAACGCTAGCGCAATGCCTGTGTTGCCGCTCGTAGGCTCGATAATGAGGGTCTTCTCGCTGATTTTGTGCTCCCGCTCGGCTGCAACTATCATGGACACGCCAATGCGGTCCTTAACGGAGGTCAGTGGATTGTGGCTCTCGAGTTTCGCCAGCACGGTCGCGCCATTTTTGATCAGCTTGCGAATCCGTACTAGGCTCTGTCTGAAAAGTCGCTTTTCAGCCGATAAGGTGGAAAGGATACC
>CAYUYD010000200.1:0-5423 GCA_964449105.1 uncultured Planctomycetaceae bacterium
GGTATCATTCTGTCTATATCCCCTACGCCCTTTTTCTTTTCAGCGACTTGAGAATCTCGCCGTCCCAGGTGAGTTTGAGTCTCGCTCGCGGCGGGGCGGGGTGGCGGTTGAAGATGTAGGCTGCAAGAAGGGGAAGTGAGACGCTCGGTTCGACCCATGCCATTGCGAAGTCGGCTTTTTTCTTAATCTTGCCCCACGAGACTGCCTCGCCCAGCGTCGAGCCTGAAAGCCCGCCGTCCTGGGCCACAGCCGTTGTTATCTGGACGGCGTAATCGTGCCCGCGATTTTGTCCGAAGATGTAACTCATCACCACGGAGTCGTTTATGTAGTTTTTCGGCACGCCTCCGGCGACGTAAATCGCGGCAGTGGCGGGGCTGGCGACGGTAATCTGCGTCAGTTCGTAATTGTCGCGGATCGAATCAATGGCGACGCCTGCCCGTCCGTCGCGGATGCAGCGGTGGCGATGGTCGGTCAGGCCGATGCCGATGGATGAGTCATTCAGCGCCGGCGAAAATATCGGCACGCCCAGGCGATGGCACTGATGGACGACGGACTCGGTGTCGGTCAGTTTCGAGCCGAGGAAGTCGAGGTACGTCCGGCTGGAGTAGTTGCCTGGCGGAAGTTCGTCGGCCATGCGCCCGCACCAGATGTCCGTGTCCCAGAACTTTTCCTCATCGACGTAGGTGTCATAGATGCGGTCGATGTACAGGTCGCGCAGGGCAGGGTCGTCGGCATCGGGCGTTCCCTGGTAGTGCCGGTGGCCACGGGCCTGGTATATGTCCTGATAGAGGATTGCGCCGGTTGAGACGACGACATCGACGTATCCTCCGACGACGAGGTCGCGTATGATGCGGCGCAGCCCGGCTGCGATTAGTGGTCCGGCCAGGCCCAGCATTATCGTCGGGCGGCGTTTGTCGTCGTAGAGGTTGGTCAGGACTTCGGCGCATCTGCCGAGGTTGCGGGCCTGGATGCTCATCCCGGACATATCGGCCACAAGGTCCGCCGCGGTTGTTTTGCGCCCGATGCGGATTTGCCGAACCTCGTCGGAAAGGAGTTTTTTCCGCCGGAGGATCTGCTTGGCGCTTAGCGGCGCGTACGGACTGATATCGTCGCGGGGAACTTCCTTGCGTGGCTGCCGACCGGACTTGCTCACCGTGGTTGCCCCCTTTGTTTAGACGGGGAGGTTGCGCTTGCTGCGGAAGGCGCGGGCGAATCGGCTTTTCTCTTTGCCCCTGTGAGGTTTGGCGCCGTGATTGGCCTTTTTGTTACGCCATCCGAGTTTTCCGTTGCTTCTCTTATGTCCCATTATTGCTCCACTAATTTCACGAATTATCCACGAATTTCACTAATTTTCACGAATTACACGAATTGTTTTTTCCTTTTCTAAAATTCGCGTAATTCGTCTTTTATTTGTGCATTCGTGGTATCTAAATCATCTCAAATATAGACTGAGTTTTTATGAGTGTCAACTCATCAGGGAAGGCGTGATATGCAAAAATGTGCAGATGTCCGGGTTTGGCGTCGTAGTTGATGTAGGTGAACGGTTCCAGCGCGCCGGCCTGCGCCCATTCCGCAAACGACAGAAATATCCCGCCTTGCAAACCCTGCTCGACCATGTCCGCGTGGACTCGCTCATACAGCCTGGGGCTCATCGTCTCGACCTGGAAACTTATCATGTGTCGGATGGGGCCTGCGTCGATTTCGTGGTCCTTCTCGCCGCGAAGTTGAAGCGACGCCAGTTTTCCATGTTTCGGGAGCATCGCCGAGGCGTCGGCGATTAACTCGGTAACAGTGTCCTTGCCTCGATGAAAAGCGATCACGTGGCTTAGGCCCGTTATCCAAATCCGGGCCTCATAGCCTTCTTTGACGATGCGGTGATCGTGATATATCTTGAAGAGTTCCGGGTGCACAGGCCTGCTGAACAGCAGCAGGTGCAACTGCGAGATACTTTGTTTCTGTCGTATGGGCATCAGTTTTCAACCTTCCGTCGCTATTCATTATACCACATCGCCGCCTCATAGCAAGCCGAGAAAATCTGAAGACAGCGTTTTGTCAGAGCAATTCGAATATTTGCGCTCCTGATTCTAAAGCCGACGGATAGCTATCCGCCGGCTTTAGCTGTTCTTCAGGTTTGGGTCTTTTGAATAGGGAAACCTGCGAAACAGCAGAGATATAATATTTTACGCAGACTGCTCAAGTCGCCTATTTTACCAGTCGATACAGCAGGTGGACTTGCTTTTTTGGGAGTTTGTTATGAACACTATACCCTACAGCCCTCCCGAACGACGTCGTTATACGCGTACGCATCTTCAGATGATGCTGCACGGAGTTCGGCTGGACCCCGACGGCGGTGATGTTCAGGACACCCTCCATATGGTCGATATTTCTCGCGGAGGGATGGGTGTGATCGGCGATCGCTGGCTTTATCCGGGTCAGCGAATCGTCTTGTCTGTCCCGCGGCACCCTGAGGGTGGACGGAGCAATCTGAACGCCACGGTGGTCCGTTGCCGAAAGGTCGAGGAGGGGTACCGTGCCGGGCTGGAGTTTGATCCTTCCGCTGTGGGTCAGGCCGCTTACGAAGCGCCCATAGCTGTGGCTGCGTAAGCAAGGGGCGGACCAGAGAGCGGGATTACCCGTCCCCGGGGGACTACGGCGGGCAGGCGGGTAATCCCGCTATTTTTCTTTCAGCGATGGCTGGGCCTCATCTTTTAAAAGGACCGCTCCCGCAGGGTCCTTCGGACAAACATTATTACATCGCTTATCATCATTTCTTGACTCTCACGCGGGCAAATAATACATTACTACACCTGGCGTGCGGGTGGTTTTTCCGCTTCCAGCCGGCGATGCTTTCTGGGGAATAGTGTAACGGTAGCACAACTGACTCTGGATCAGTTAGTTAAGGTTCGAATCCTTATTCCCCAGTTTCGAATTAGCTAACCATGGCGACTCGCCGTGGCGAGAGGATGTTACCCGCAGCCCGATAAATGGACGTTTTTTAATGAAGGAGCGAAGGATGCGAAACGGATTGACGTTGTTGGTGCTTGTAGTTGCTGTGTTGGCGTTGACTGGACCGGCTATGGCGGGGGATGGCGAAGAGGCTGCGGGGCATTGTCCTGTATGTGATTTCAAGAAGCAGACCAAAGAGGCCGTTCCGTGGCTGGAGTGGGGCGCCGACCTGCGGATGCGGGCCATCTGGGACAGGAACGTCCGGTCGTTAGACGAGACAGCCGCCGGCAACGAACGGTTCTGGCAGCGGTATCGCGGTCGGCTCTGGACCACCTCTACTCTGGCTGAGAATCTCAAACTCAACTTCGGCATGGCGTGGGAGATGAGAAACTACTGCCGGCCCGAAGGGCTGCGCAACACCGATTTCGACGAGGTCGTCTTCGAAACGCTGAACATCGAGTGGTCCAAGGCCTTCAGCCTGCCTCTGACGGTGAAGGTCGGGCGGCAGAATCTGGTCGATTTGAACGACTGGTTGTTTAACGACGGCACGCCGCTGGACGGTACGCGGACGTCCTATTTCGACGCCGCTCGCTTCACGTATGATCTGAAAGAGTACAAAACCACCGTCGATGCGGTCTATATCGGCCAGTACTCCGATTCCGACAAGTGGCTGCCGCCGATTAACGATCACGCTGACAGGCACTTAATCGAGAACAACGAACGGGCCGTCGTGCTGTACGCCAAAAACAAATCGCTCGATAAAACACAGATTGACGGCTACTACATCTGGCGCCAGACCCGCCGCGAACTGGCTAACGGCTGGGATTCCGACTTATCGACCATCGGCGGGCGAGTCGCCGGCGACATCGACAAGAACTGGAAATACTACACCGAACTGGCCAGCCAGGTCGGTTCCAAGGACGGGTTTGACGTCTCCGCCCTGGGCGCTAACAGCCGGCTTAGTTACTTCCTCAACGACGGGCTGAACAACAATTTCCGCGTCGGATACGAATACCGCAGCGCAGGGCACCATCCGAGGGAAAACTTCGATATTCTCTGGGGGCGATGCGGGCAGTGCAATAACATCTACCAGGGCTGTCTCGATGCCCTGGAGAATAACGCTGCGATGTTCTCCAACATGCACCGCGTCAACTTCGGCTGGTCGTGCGACCCGACCAAAAAACTTACGCTGAACGGCGATTATCATCTCCTGTTTGCCGACGACAACCAGAGCGACGATTTGGGCGCTCGCTTTTCCAAAAGCGGCTGCCTGCGGGGGCACCTGTTCGCGGGCCTGCTGAAATACAAGTTCAACGAGCATATCAGCGGGCATCTGATTGGCGAATTGCTCCTGCCCGGCGATTACTACACCGACATGAGCAACGACCCTGCCATATTCGTCAGGTACGAACTGGTGTTCACGTTCTGAGTTGATTGCATCCGAGGCACTTCCCACGGCGTTTCTTGAAGCCCCTTGCACTGCAAGGGGATGTCCGACAGTCCGACATTCGGGGACTCCTCATCCCCCTGCAGTGCAGGGGGCTTCCCGGAAACTACTATTACGGTTGTGGCGGTTTTTCGCCGCCGTTGGTTGCTGTGAGGACTCGGTTGACTGCGGCGATGTATGCCTTGGCGGAGGCCTCGACTATGTCGGTGCTCAAACCCCGGGCGCGGAACTTCCGCCCGTCGCTATCGACCTCGATGGTAACTTCGCCCTGTGCGTCCTTTCCGCCGGTCAATGCCCGAAGCGAGTAATCGGTCAGCGTCAGTTTCACGCCGGTAATCCGCCGAATGGCTTCGTAGATTGCATCGACCGGACCGTCGCCGGTGGCAGCGTCGGTGATACTCTCGCCCTCTTTCGACAGCGTTACCGTCGCCGTCGGTATGGCGTTAGTCCCGGCTGTGGTCTGGAGACCCTCCAGATGCCAGACCTCCGTCGCGGCGCCTATGTGCTGGTCGATAATTGCCTCGATGTCCGCGTCGTAGATGTCCTTCTTTTTGTCGGCGAGGACTTTGAATTTCTCGAAGACTTCGTCGAGTTGCTCTGCCGGCAGTTTGAACCCCATCGCCTCGATTCTTTCTTCCAGCGCGTGCCGGCCTGAATGTTTTCCGAGTATGAGTCTGCTGGCGGGTACGCCGATGTCTTCTGGCCGCATGATTTCGTATGTATGGCGATCTGCCATCATTCCGTGCTGGTGGACGCCGGCCTCGTGTGCGAATGCGTTTTCGCCGACGATGGCCTTGTTCCGCTGGACGTGCACGCCGGTAATGGCCGCCACCATGCGGGAGGCGGGATATATCTTCCGCGTGTCGATATTGGTGTCGGCTTTGAGGAAGTCCCTGCGGGTCTTCATCGCCATTACGATCTCTTCGAGCGCGGCGTTTCCGGCGCGTTCGCCCAGTCCGTTGATGGTGCACTCGACCTGCCCTGCCCCCGCGCGGACAGCAGCCAGCGAATTTGCCACCGCCAGACCGAG
>CAYUYD010000201.1:0-3835 GCA_964449105.1 uncultured Planctomycetaceae bacterium
CCTCAGGGCGCTGGTCTGCGCGTCGAAATAATACGCCTTTATCCCGCCGGTCCCGCCGGTAACGGGTACGCGAATCAGGTCCTGTCCGTCAATTCTGACTCGCTCCGCAGCCGTCGGTTTTTCATCGCCGACGCAGATATTCATAGGCCCGCGAACGCGGTGCAGAATGGTCCGTAGCGATTCGATTGTGGCCTTCTTTCTTTCGAACGACGCGACGAAACCCTTCGACTTGAATTTCGAATCTTCGTCGCCGCCGGCAGCCGCCGTCCAACTGCCGTCAGCCGTACGGGCCGACGCCAGAATCACGTCCCTTTTCAGGTCGATAATCTGGCGTTGTTCATTAATCGTCGCCTTGCCGAAATCGTCGTAAATGCTGACAACGGCGGTCGCTTCGATTTTCCCGACCGCCCGCCACCTGCCCAGTCCGCCCATCGCGTCGATGCTGCCGGCAACTACGTCGCGGGCGGGTCCCAGTTCGTATCCCGCGTACGGGTCCGCACATCCTGAAACCGCCAGAAAACACGCCGCCGCCGATAAGAGAATCTTCCTCATTTCCGCTTACTCCTCTATGCCGCTCGATACCAACGCACCATCCCCGACAGGATTCGAACCTGTAACCTTCGGCTCCGGAGGCCGACGCTCTATCCAATTGGGCTACGGGGACCCGATCGCCGAATTGATTCTCTCAGCAGACCGCCGGCAAGTCAATAGCCGGGCCGAGGTGTTTATTCGACGGTTTTATCGTTTGGGGCGTTGACGCGGGCGGTCAAATCGCTTACAGTCCGGCGGCTGAAAGGGATTTTGTGTAAATACCATCGCAGGATGGCAGGCAAGTAAGACGGGAAACGATACTCAAATGGCTGAAGAAACCAAAAACGCAACTGAGCAGGACCTGTCCGCAGACGACGGCGTCGCTGCAGACGTGGACACCGAGACCGCCGAATCCGAAGAAAACAAACTGCCCGACAACACGGTAACGGTCGAAGACGCCGGTACGCTGAAAAAGAAAGTTACCGTGCAGGTGAACCGGCAGAGGATCGACGCAAAGTTCAACGAGATGTTCGGCGAACTGGGGCGGACAGCCCCGGTGCCGGGCTTCCGCATCGGGCACGCGCCGCGACGACTAATCGAGAAACGCTTCGGAAAAGATGTCGCCGACGACGTCCGCAACGCCCTCATAGGCGAGGCCGTCGGAGATGCGCTGGAAAAGGCTGAATTCAAAACCATCGGCGAACCGGAAATCAAACTCGACGAAATCAAACTGCCCGAAAAAGACGACATGACCTTCAGTTTCGAGGTGGAAGTTGCGCCGGAATTCGACCTGCCGGACTACAAGGGAATCAAGATTACACGCCCCGTCATCGAGGTTAACGACGAGCGGGTTGAGGAATTCCTGACCTCTTTCCGCCATCGCTATGGCCGGTTCAAGCCCACCGACACGCCGGCTGAGGCGGGCGACGTCGTTGTCGCCGACGTGAGCATCACGGGCGAAAACATCGACTTCAAACAGCCAAACGCGGAACTCCGCGTCGCGCCGGCGCAGGTCGAAGGCGTTATCCTTGAAGACCTGGCCAAGACGCTGGCGGGCAACAAAACCGGCGACAAGCCCTCCGTAAAGGCTACGGTGCCGGCAGGGCATCCCAACGAGGACTGGCGCGAGAAGGAAGTTGCCGTTACGTTCGACATCCAGGAGATTAAGCGGCTTGAACTTCCGGAATTGACCGATGATTTTGCCAGACAGGCGGGGTTCGACTCACTCGACGAAATGCGTAAAGCGGTCCGCGAGAGGCTCCAGTCCGGCGTAGTCGCCGAGCAGCGACGGGCGATGCGGGACCAGGTCTGTAACTTCCTGATGGAGAAAATAAGTTTCAACCTTCCGGAAGGACTCACTCAGCGCCACACCAGCCAGTTGCTGATGAGGCGAACAGTGGAACTGATGAACGCCGGCGTACCGAAGGACCAGATTGAGCAGAACCTCCAGGAACTTCATGCCGCTGCGGCGGAACGCGCCGACGGAGAACTGAGGCTGTCGTTCATTCTGGGCAAACTGGCCGATACCGAGAACATCGAGGTGAACGACGGCGAGGTTAACGCCCGAATCGCCCAGATGGCTGCCCGGTACAACCGCCGACCCGAACGCCTCCGACAGGAAATGACCAGCGAAGGCACGCTTGGCCACCTTGCCACCGCCATCCGAGAAGAGAAGGCGATAGAAAAGGTGCTGGAAGAAGCCAATATCGTCGATGCCGAACCGGAAACCGACAAACCGGAAAAAGACAAAAAGAAACCCGGTACAAAGAAAACCGACAAGGGCAAGAAAAAGCAGTAGATAGCAGGATTACAGGATTATAGGGATTTTCTTTTATTTTTTCCTGTAATCTCAAAATCCCCATAATCCCGCTATTCTTTTTCAGAATTATAGGAAATCAAAGAAGATGGCATATACCGAATACACCCGGCAGCGCGAGATGACACTGGAGGAGCGGCTCGCGGAAGAGCGAATCGTCTTTCTCTGGGGCGAGATCGAACCTCCCGTCGCAGGCGCATTGATAATGAGGCTGCTGGAACTGCACGCAAAGGGACACCAGCGCGACATCCACCTTTACATCAACTCGCCCGGCGGGGCGGTCGATGACACGCTGGCAATCTACGACACGATGCAATTCCTGGAATGCGACGTTGCCACATACTGCGTCGGTCAGGCAGCCAGCGGCGCGGCGATCGTCCTCGCCGCAGGGACCAAAGGCAAACGCTTCGCCCTCCCCCACTCGAAGATCATGATCCACCAGCCATGGGGCGGCGTAACGGGACAGGCGGCCGACATCCAGATTCAGGCCGAAGAAATCCTCAAGGCAAAGCGAATGCTCAATGAAATCCTCGCCATGCATACCGACAGGTCGGTCGAACAGATCGAAAGCGAAACAGAGCGGGACCGATACCTCACGCCCGCCGAAGCGAAGGAATACGGTATCGTCGATGAGATCTTAACGGCTGCGACGCAAACCACGGAAAAGAAGAAAAAATAAACACCGAGTATAATAATGATGGAAAATCAGCATCTCGTACCAATTGTCATTGAGAAGTCAGGACGCGGTGAGCGGAGTTATGATATTTATTCCCGCCTTCTGCGGGACCGCATCGTGTTCATTGGAGGGCAGATTGACGATGAACTCGCCAACCTGGTCATCGCGCAACTGCTGTTCCTCTCCAACGAGGACCCCAAAGCCGACGTCCACGTCTATGTCAACTCGCCCGGCGGGAGCATCTCGGCGGGCCTGGCGATCTACGATACGATGCAGTTCGTCCGATGCGACGTATCGACCGTCTGCGTAGGAATGGCTGCATCCATGGGCGCGCTGCTGATGGCTGCCGGTGCAAACGGAAAACGAACCATCCTGCCCAACAGCAGGGTCCTCATCCACCAGCCGCTCATCCGAGGCGTGCTGACCGGACCGGCGACCGAACTGGACATCGAGGCCAGAGAAATCATCCGACTGCGGAAACGCCTCTATGAAGTCATGTCCAAACACATGGGCCAATCGGTCGAACAGATCGAGCGCGACTGCGACCGAAATAAGTGGCTGAACGCCGAAGAGGCGGTCAAATACGGCTGCGCCGACAGGATTCTCCAGCGCATGCCGAAACCGGATACGGATACGCTAAGCAACATAAAATGAAACGCCCTCTAAAAGCCGGGACGATTTTTTCGGCGATAATCCGCCTCGCCCCGGCTGCGCTGCTGCTCGTCGGATGCGTCCAGCCTCCAACCGAAGACCCCGCAATCCAGCTCCGCCTCTGCCGAGAGGAAAACACCAAACTCAAGTCCGATATCCGG
>CAYUYD010000201.1:3845-5403 GCA_964449105.1 uncultured Planctomycetaceae bacterium
GGAACTGCTTGCCCGGCAGAAGCAAATCCAGACGCTGCAGGGGCTGGGCGAGAAGCGGATGGAAAACCTATTCCACGTTACAGGCATAACCCTCGGCAAGTACACAGCCGGCGTGGACCTCGACGGGAAAGGCAGCCACAACGGTATCCGCGTCTATCTGACGCCAATCGACCGCGACGGGCACGCGATTAAGGCCGCCGGAGCGGTGAAGATTCAACTGTTCGACCTGGCTGCGAAGGAAAACCTCTTAGTCGAATATGATTTCCCCGTCGAAAAGATTTCCGAGCGATGGGCTGCCGGCTTTATGACGTATCATTACCGCTTTGACTGCCCCTGGCCGACCCCGCCCGAACACGAAGATATAACCGTCCGGGCCGAGTTCACCGACTACCTGACCGGAAAAACCTTCACGGCACAGAAGGTCTGCACGGTCAAACTCGCGCCTTCTGCAACGGCCACCGCCCCCGCCACCCAGCCTTAGCGTGGCCGCAAACGCAACGGCCACGGCACCCAGCCGGGGAAATAACCCCCTCTTCTATTCCATCAGAATCGTTTTTGTGCACGCAATCAGGCTCCACATTATTATCCCCGCAGCCATGGTGAAAATTACCAGCCCCCATTGGTCTCGAATGGCGCCGACGATCTGAAACGCCGCATATTCACCTCCGACAAGTATTGTTATGACCGGCAGTAATATAGTCCCGCCGGCCAGGCCGCTGTCCTCGACAAGTTTCCGCCCCACGGCATAGCCGATTGGGTACCCGGCCACAGCAGGCACCAAAAGCATTAAAGTCAGCACAGACCAGTGCGAAGGCAGGAAGTCAATGATGGGCCATGCGAAATACATCAATACACCGGCGACGCACGCCCCCGCCGCTGTGCGATAGCCAGCCTTGCCCAGGGCAATCATCCACCCGCGAGCAGGTGTCCATTCGTTCGGATCCATGATTCAGTCCTTCCACAAGGAGGGTTGCTGGCTTTCGGCTGATTTTCGGGTCTTTACGCTCCTTTGCGGGCGGAGCGCTTCGGGATTTTCGGCTATTTCGGTTCCCTGCCGCCGGCCAGCGATGGTCTCGGCGATACGCTTTGTGGATTCGGCCACGTATTTTTCCGAAACGTCGATGCCAAGATACGACCGGCCAAGACGGGCAGCCACCGCGCAAGTCGTGCCGGAACCGCTGAACGGGTCCAGAACCAGGCCGCCCTTTTTCGACGAGACCTTCACTATCCTCTCAAGCACCTTCTCCGGCATCTGGCATGGATGCCACTGGACTCGCTCCTTAAAAGTCCCGCAGACGCGCGAAAAACTCCACACATCATCGGGAACCTTGCCGGTCGGATTGGCCCGCTTGTCGGCGTAGGTGGTCTGTCGGGCCGATGGGATGCGAACGGCCAGGTCGTCGAATGTAAATCGCTTCGGGTCTTTGACGAAATAGAACAGGTGGGCATGGCTTCGGGCGAATTTTCGCCTGGTGCTCTGGCCGAAGGTGTAATGCCAGATAACCCAGTTTCGCAGGTGCAGGCCCAGCGAGTTTCCGATAATGCGCACCTCGGCGGC
>CAYUYD010000202.1:0-1377 GCA_964449105.1 uncultured Planctomycetaceae bacterium
CGCGGATGTTGGACATTCCTGTAACGAACTGGACTGTCCGCTCCAAACCCAGGCCAAAGCCGGCGTGCGGGACTGTGCCGTAGCGGCGGAGGTCCGTGTACCACCAGTAATCGTCAGGGTTCATTCCCTGCGCCTTCATCCGCTCGATCAGCACGTCAAGCCGCTCCTCGCGCTGAGAGCCGCCGATAATCTCACCTATTTTAGGCACAAGGACATCCATGGCAGCGGCCGTCCTGCCGTCGTCGCTAAGCCGCATGTAAAACGGCTTAATCGTGGCGGGATAATCCGTGATAATCACCGGCTTTTTAAAGGTTTCTTCGGTAAGGAACCGTTCGTGCTCGGTCTGCGTATCCCTGCCCCATTCCGGCGGGAACTCCCATTTCCGGTCGGCCTTTTGGAGAATTTCAATCGCTTCTGTATAGGTCAGGCGGACGAATTCGCTGTCGGCTACGTGCGTAAGCGTTTCGATAACGCCCTTGTCTATCCACTTGTTGAAGAAGGCCATGTCCTCGTCGCAGCGTTCGAGAACCGCCCGGAAGATGTGCTTCAAAAAAGCCTCTGCCAGGTCGGCGTCGCTGGCCAGGTCGCAGAATGCCATCTCCGGCTCGACCATCCAGAACTCTGCCAGGTGCCTCGGCGTATTGGAGTTTTCGGCCCGGAATGTCGGCCCGAATGTATAGACATTTCCCAGCGCACAGGCATAGGTCTCTGCCTCCAGTTGCCCGCTGACGGTGAGGTTGGTTTGCCTGCCGAAGAAATCCTCGTCGAAATTGTTCTTCCCCGCCTCCAGCGTGGTTACGCGGAACATCTCGCCCGCGCCTTCGCAGTCGCTGGCGGTGATGATGGGCGTGTGGACGTAAAGGAACCCGCGCGACTGGAAGAATTCGTGAATGGCGGCACATATCACGTTTCGGACGCGAGCGACGGCGCCGAATGTGTTCGTCCTGGCCCGCAGGTGCGCTTGTGTCCGCAGGAACTCGAACGTGTGCCGCTTCTGCTGGATGGGATATGCCTCCGCGTCGGCCTTGCCAAGCAGGCGGACCTCGTTGGACTGAACCTCGACCCGCTGACCGGCGCCCTGGCTTTCGACGAGCCGGCCTTGCGCGACCACCGAAGCACCTGCCGTCAGATGAACCACCTCGCTCTCGTAGTTGGACAACTTCGGATCAGCGACGATTTGCAGCGTTGCCAGGCACGAGCCGTCAGACAACGCGATGAAACTGAAGCAGTTTTTGCCCTTATGGTTCCGCACTGTCCGGACCCATCCTGCCACCGTTACTTCCGTACCGACGGGCATATCCGTCAAGGCATCTTTAATCAGCGTTCTATTCATTGGCGTCTCCACTCCACCATAATCGCCCACCGGCCCTTGTCTGT
>CAYUYD010000202.1:1387-5300 GCA_964449105.1 uncultured Planctomycetaceae bacterium
CGTTACGTGCAACAATGATGTTAACGAAAAAAGCCGACGTCCACAGGGGACGTCGGCTTTGTCAAAGCGACGGATTTTATTCAGTCGCTTCTTCTTCAACGGGCGGTTGATAGTTGCGTTTGGGGGGTTTGATGATAAGTCCGTTGCGGATGGCCTCGGTCGAGACGTTAATACGCACGACCTTGCCGTCGATGACGGCGCGGACCCTCTGGATATTCGGCTTGAATGTACGGTTGGTCTTTGACGTAACCTTTCGTCCTACGCCGCCGAGATATTTCGCCTTGCCGCGCCGGCTGTATCGCCGACCAGCGGTAGTCTTTTTACCGGTTAGTGCACACTGTCGAGGCATATTTTTAACTCCAAAGTCAAATCCAAGAGGCAAGCATTGTACGTTGTTACCGCTACGTAGCAAGGACATTTTTCTGAAAATTCCGCAACTGCACTTGCGTTATGACGGGCAGCTCGGCGATAATAGGCGGCATACCGACGTCGCAAACCCGCGGCCGTGGCGGAACTGGCAGACGCGCAGGCTTCAGGTGCCTGTGTCCGTAAGGACGTGGAGGTTCGACTCCTCTCGGCCGCAGTTAGTTGCCTTCTATGGTTCGACGTGCAGCGTCGAAGGCAATCCCTGCCGCGAAAACCCCCGATATCACACCGACGACTCGCAAAAGATTGCGATGAACGTTATCCTTTACGCCACTACGAAGCCACAATAGTGAGATACTTGCGAAACATAGCAGGAGGATTTACGTTTAGTAAGTAGATGACAGATTTCTCGCTCCAATTTCGCGGCGTGGAGAACGTGGCCTTGCTGGCGGTGCTTGGCGGCGCGATTTCCGCAGCGGTCTTGGGCTATGGCGTCTGGCAGTTTCTCCGACATCGGAGGCGCTCGGGCGTTGCGGCAATTCTGGCCGGTGCATCGGCGGGCGCGTTCGTAACGGCGGCGGCTGTGGGGCTTCCGCTGAACAGCCCGGCAGGGCGGACGCTGTGGCTGATGCTGTTAGGCGCGGTGATTATCCTGGCAGTCGGCGTGTTTTACTCCGCCGTCTATTCCTACCTGGGCCGGCGGAGGATGACCGCCCTGCTGGTTCTGCGTTTCGGCGCGATAATGGCGCTGCTGCTGGTCCTGTTCAAACCGGCGGTCAGTGTCCAGCCGACGGCAGGCGAGTCCAAACCGTTGCTTCCGATCCTGGTGGACCGCTCGGCAAGCATGTCCGCCGCCGACCAGGCCAACCTGCCCAAACGCTATCAACAGGCTGTCGAAGCCCTTCTCTCGCAGGAACAGCGGCTGAAAAAGAACTTCAACGTGGCGTGGTTTCACTTCGCCGCCGATTGCCTGGAAGTCGAAAACGTCGAAGAGTTATCCGATCTGTCGCCGACGGGCGAAGGGACCGACATTTCAGCCGCTCTCCGACGGGCAGCCGGTAATTATTCCGCCGGGGAACTGGCGGGGGGGATCGTCCTGGTCTCCGACGGTCTGCACAACGCTGCCGGCGACGTGCAGGCCGCTGCCGCCGAATCGCCCGTTCCGATCTATGCTTTCGGCGTCGGCTCAAGGGAAGAAAACGCAGCCGGCCTGCGAAACGTCCGCCTGCTGGCTGTCGATGCCCCGACCGAAGCGATAAAAAACAACGTTACCACCATCGCCGCCACGCTGCGACTTACCGGCTGGGCCAATATACCGTCGAGAATCGTCCTCACCGAGAACGGCAGGCAGGCAGCCGACAAGCAGGTCCTTGCCGAGAGCGGCGACGAGACGATGACGGTGCAGTTGAAGTGGACGCCGGGCGAGCCGGACGCCGGTAAAACAGGACCCGACATCAGGAAATTGAATATCGCCGTCGAGCCGAACCCCGCCGAAGCCGTCGCCGACGACAACGCAGCCGAACTGCATGTGCTGGTAACATCGCCGAGGATTCGCGTCCTTTACGTCGAGGGCACGATGAGGCCTGAATACAAATACCTCCGGCGGATGCTCGCCGCCGACCCGAACATCAAGAGCATCTGCATGGTGCGTTTCGCTGAGAACCGCTTCCTCTCCCAGGGCAGCATCGACGGTAAACGCCTGGCCGGTCTGCCGACGACGGACGAGGACTTCGCCCTGTTCGACGTGATTATCCTGGGCGACCTGGACCGGACATTCCTGAGCGACGACCAGATGGAGCGGATTCGGCGATTCGTCAATGACGGAAAGGCGCTGCTGATGCTCGGCGGGCGGAACAGTTTGGGACCCGGCGGATACGGCGGGACGCCAATCGAGACAGCCCTTCCGATACTCTGCGGCAGCAGGAGCGAGCCTCAGGAAACCACGAAGTTTGTCCCGCAACTTACTGCCGCCGGATCGTCCTCTCCGATCTTCACGGATATCGGCGAATACTTTCCCAGCCCAACCGGCCAGGCCGGCAAGCCCATACCGGAACTTCTCGGCTGTGTCGCCGTCCCCGGCGCCAAACCGGCGGCGAACGTACTTGCCATCCATCCGACGCGCCGAAACGCCGGCGGGCCATTAATCGTCCTTGCCGTTCAGCAGTTCGGCGCGGGGCGGTCCGCCGTATTTACCGCCGACACCACCTGGCAGTGGTATCTGCGCCTTCAACCGATGGGCGCAGACAGCCCGTATCACCGGTTCTGGGGACAATTAATCCGATACCTCGCCGGCGTCGATAAGGCACAACGCACCGGCGTCTCGTCGGTTCTGGCACGACTGGACCGGGCATACCTCCGGCAGGGCGAAGAACTGAAGATTACCGCGCAGGTAAAAGACGACGAAGCCCAGCCTGCGAGCGATGCATCCGTTACGGCCATTCTGCGGATAGAGGGCAAAGAGACCGATGCTTTGCAGGTAGCGCTCAGCCCTACGGCGACGTCGGGCATATACAGCGCTTCGGCCCGCCCCGCCGGCGGCGGAAAGTACACCGTTACAATCACAGCCAAAGACAAAAGCGGAAAGACGCTGGGAACGGACCAATTGCCGTTTATCGTAGCGCTACACTCGAAGGAGACGGACCGTCTGGCCCGCAACGACGCCTTGCTCCAGGCCGTCGCCGACGCCCGCGATGGGCGATATGCAGAACTGGCCGCTCTGCCGGACGTCATAGACAAACTCATCAGGCAAAGACAGGCCTCGATGCCGCCGGCCCCGCCCGCAAAACAATACAACCTCTACAACTTCACGCTTCTGTTCCTGCTCTTCGTCGCGCTCCTGACGGCAGAATGGATCCTCCGCAGAAACTGGCAGTTACAGTAATTCGGGGAATAGTCAGTAGCGTGCAGGTCGAAGATGCGCCGTGGCGTGCTTGCCCGCCGGAAAGCCTCGAAAAAAATCCCTAACTTTGAGGAGACTTTTTCGCTTGTCGCATCGCAGGTATGGTGGTATATCGTTTCCAGTGTGTGATTTTCGGCTCGTAGCGGTGGGTACGGTCGAGGCTGGCCCCCCAAGTACGTCAGTCCTTGCTGGGGACTGCCCTTATCCCTCGCATTTTGGAGCAATCAGATGGTGGAACCAGCGGCCCTTGACAACAAGATGCGCCGAGGTGAGCGAGCATGCGCCCCCTCCCCCCAAACCCCCTGCCCCGGGGTCCACAGCCACGTCCCCGCCGCTAAATCAAATTTCCTATCAGTTATGAAAAAGCTTCATCAGGTCGGTTTCGATGGGCGGGTGTCCATGCTACCCGAAAAGCGATTTCCTATCAGTTCAAGTTAGGTCTAAAGGAGGTTTCTTCAATGTCTACTCGACGCACAAAAGAACAGTATCGTATCGGCGCTATTGGCGCGGGAAATATGGGAATGGCGCATATCCAGCATATTGTTGCCTGTCCGCGTTGGGAACTTTGTTACGTCTGTGACCTTTCTGATGAACGGTTAAAGATTGCTCATCAGCATGTCCCGAATGCACATCTTACCAAAGATTTTG
>CAYUYD010000203.1:0-5280 GCA_964449105.1 uncultured Planctomycetaceae bacterium
GGTCTTCACCGCCATCAGCTATGGCCGGATGACGCGGGTCTTCCCCTCCGCCGGGTCGGCCTACACCTACACGTCGGAGACCATGAGCCCCAATCTCGGTTTCCTGATCGGCTGGGCGGCGCTGCTGGACTACCTGCTGCTGCCCCTGGTCAACGCGCTGCGCGAAGACGTGAGGCGCTGGCGGGAGTCGGGTTATCGCGGGGCAACGAACGTCACCAAGGAACTGCTTCTTCACTGGGCGCGGGCGGACCTGACGCGGCGACTATTCTTCTGCCAGCGTGAAGCGGTCGAAACGATGATCTACCTGGCCGAGCTTCGCATTCCCTTCCGGTCGCGCCGGACGGGATTCCAGAACTTCGCCCTGGGCGATGACGACCTGCGGAAACTGCTGGCCGGCGAGCGTCCTGGCTTTCCGACGGCCCGCGAGGATTTCTATCCCACGCTGATCGACAAGCCCAACGGATGCGGCGACCTTCACGGCCTGATTCGCATGGGCTGCAAGATGGCCACGGGTTCCGGCAAAACGGTCGTTATGGCGATGCTTATCAGTTGGGCCTTCTGCAATCGGGGCACAAACCCGGCCAGCCGGGAGTTTCCCAATGGCGTGCTTGTCGTGTGCCCCAACCTGACGGTGAAGGAACGGTTGCAGGTGCTCCGGCCGGAAATTCCCTGCAACTACTATGAGTATTTCGACCTTGTGCCGTCCAAGTACAGGCCGCTGCTTCAAGCGGGCAAGGTGCTGGTGACGAACTGGCACGCCTTCGCCCCGGAGTCGGAACACTCCGAGGGCGGCGCGAGCTACACAGTGGTCAACAAGGGCGCGGAGACGGGCGAAGCGTTTGCCCGCCGCGTTCTGGACGACCTGTACGACCGTATGCCGCTCATGGTGCTCAATGACGAAGGGCATCATTGCTGGCGCCCGGCCCCGCTGGTGGAAAAACTCCTGCGAGAAGAGGCCGCCGAGGTGAAGGACGAGGTGGAAGAAGCGACCGTCTGGGTTGAAGGATTGGACCGCATCAACAACGCCGGGCCGGACGGAAAACCCGGAATCCTGTTCTGCGCGGACACGTCGGCCACACCGTTCTACATTCACGGCAGCGGACATCCCGAAGGCTATCCATTCCCGTGGATCGTCAGCGATTTCGGGCTGGTGGACGCCATCGAGAGCGGGATCGTGAAGATACCGCGCCTGCCGGTGTCGGATACGACAGGCCGGCCGGAGGCAAAATACTTCCGGCTCTGGAAGTCGATTGACGACGCCATCCAGCCGGGCGAGCGGCTGCCTGGTAGGGCTCGCAAGCCCAAGCCGGAAGTCGTTTACCGTGAGGCGCAAGACGCGCTTGTGCAGATTGCCGGGCAGTGGGTGGAGCGATTCAATTTCATTCGGGACGGCAAGCCCGGCCAGGAAACCATCCCGCCAGTTCTCATTATCGTTTGCGACAACACCGACATCGCGGGGGTCTTCTACCGGAAGATCAGCGGCGAAACGGAAGAGGATATTGTCACTCAGGAAGACGTGGAAGACGCGGCGGAATCCGACGAAAATGGCGATGGGGAGGAAGTCCCCAGCGGGCGGCGGCAGCGCCGGCGCGGCTCGAAGCGACGGACGATCTACGGACAAGGCGAGGTCTTTCCGGAGTTCTTCGCCAACACGCCGACCGAGAAACGCACCATCCGCATCGACACGAAGTTGCTGGCCGAGGCCGAGAGCGAAGACCCGAAAAAGACGCGCCGAACCTTCGGCGAGGAATTGCGGCGAGTGGTGGCAACGGTGGGCAAGAAAGACCAGCCGGGCGAGCATGTCCGGTGCGTGGTGTCGGTCGGGATGCTCACCGAGGGTTGGGACGCCAACAACGTAACGCAAGTCCTGGGCATCCGGGCGTTCGTTAGCCAGCTTCTTTGCGAACAGGTGGTGGGGCGCGGGCTGCGGCGCATGGACTACACGCCGGACCCCAACACCGGAATGCTCACCGAGGAATACGTGGACGTGTACGGCATTCCGTTTTCCGTGATCCCGTTCAAGGGGCGGCCCACCGGCAAGACGGAAACCGAGGACAAGCCCAAAAACCACGTCCGGGCGATGGACGAGCGGAAGGAAATGGAAATGCGGTTCCCCGTCGTCGAGGGATATGCGTTCGCGCTGCGGCGGAACCTTATCAAGTGCGACGTGGCCGCCATAGACCCGCTGGATATTGAGGCTAACCGACAGCCGACGGCGACCTTTCTGCTGCCGACGGTCGGGTATCAAGTCGGCACACCATCCAAGTCTTCGCCGTTCCCCTTCGCCAAACAGGACCGAGAGCAGTATTATGCCCAGACGCACGTGCAGACGATCAAGTTCCAGATCGCCCGCATCATCGTGGACCGGCTGACGCCGCCTGATCCGGCCAATTGCACCCCAAAGCAGCGA
Source organism: uncultured Planctomycetaceae bacterium (assembly GCA_964449105.1). Taxonomy (GTDB): domain Bacteria; phylum Planctomycetota; class Phycisphaerae; order SM23-33; family SM23-33; genus JAUWNJ01. The sequence goes on from CAYUYD010000203.1 coordinate 2,411, forward strand.
GTGTTGCGGCTGCAATCACGGCATCAGCTTTTCCCGCAGGTCTATCGGTACGTCGATGAGTACGTTTCCCTCCGGGTGAATTACAACGGCGCCAACGAGTGCGAGTTGGGCCTGGAAAAGTACGTGGAGCGGACGGTTGAACGGATGTGCGATGCCATCGTACCCAACGACGAGGAAGGCGAGCCGCCGCTGCTGCCCGTGCTGAACCGATACAAGCCCATCGGGACGACGGATGAGGTAGAGTTTAAGACGATTCGGCCATGCCACGGCACGCAACAAAGCCACATCAACCAAGTGGTGCTAGACACGGATACATGGGAATCCACCGCGGCCTTCCGCATGGAAGAAGCGGCCCTGGACGGCGTGGTGAATTTCTACGCGAGGAACGACCATCTTGGCCTGACGATTCCCTACGAGTACCAGGGCGTGGACCATGCCTACGAGCCGGACTTCCTGGTTCGCCTGGCCAACGGCTTGACCGTCGTGCTGGAAGTCAAAGGCTACGAGGATGACGAGACCAAGGCCAAGCACACGGCTGCTAAACGGTGGGTGTCTGCGGTCAACAACTGGGACCAGCTTGGGCGCTGGGCGTTCCACGTGTGCCGCGACCCGCAACAGTTAGGCAGGGAATTGAAGTACATTCTTGATCTGCCGGTCACGTAGGGGGCGAAGTGCTGAATCTTCTGCCAGCCTCGCCACCGGTGCCGGACAGGGCACAAGGAGACACGATATGGAAAAAACCGAAGTGATTATGACCATGGCCAAGGAAACGAAGGGGACGTTTGTCTATGAGGAGAAACTTGAAGCGGGCAAGCCGCCGGTCCTCAAGACGCAGTACATCCAGAAATGGGCCCTCGGCCCCAAGCCACCGGAAAAGATCAAGGTAACCATCGAACCGGCGTGACGGCTGGCGGGAAGACCGCCTGTTGGGGAGAACTTTATGGCAACTAATCGGTCTGTGTCCAAGCGATACACGCGAATGTCCTTTCTATACTGGTGGGATGTCTGGGACGGGCGCAAGGAGGCGATCCGCCGGCAGGGCGAGCTCGTGTTGGTCCAGCGGGATACGGGCAAGAAGGCAAGGATCAAGGCCGAGGCTCTTCTGCCGTTGCTGACTGAACGGCGGCGCACGAGCCGCGGGCGAAGACGAGGCAACCAAGGCAACTGGGGCCTGTACATTCGCCCTGGGCGGATCGACCAGATAGAGATCGCTGGTGGCCAGGAAACCCCGGCGCGTCTGACAATCGAATGGACTTGAGCGAAGTCTAACAGAACTCGCGCCAGCCGTTAGCCACGGCGAGCGTGCGCTACAGGTGCATCAAGACAGCCTCTGTCATGGTGTGCCGGTTCAGTAGAACGTGGAACGAGATCTGCGATCTCGTGCAGGCTTAGGTTACATGACCCGTCCGTGCCGTCCTGCACGCCTTCCCTCGGGCTACGTCTACCGCCTGATGATGATGCTGAACTGTCGTTGCGGGTAATAGTCTGAATAGCGCCCGTACGACTCATGGTGGTATCGAGGGTAGGAGTGCCGATAATACCGTGGGGTATTTTCCCGATAGTACCGTGGGGCAATTTCACTGTAGTACCGTGGGGCAATTTCCCGGTAGTAAGGGCGAGAGTCATAGTTTCGCCGTACGATCCGGGCATCGCCACGGTCATGGCCGCGGGCCTGCACCTGCGAAGGCAGTGCCGCCAATAGGGTCAATACGGTCACGATCGCAGCCATCCATAGTGTAATCTTCATCTTCTTCATATTCTGTTCCTTAATAAAAGGTTTCCACATTCTCCAATCATTAGGTTGTACGAGGGCAAGGTGGAAACCATCCCCAACGGGTTACGGATTTTCGCACTAACCGACACTCGGCGTCCTCATAACCCAACGCGGGGCGCATCTCCAGCCACGCATTTTGCCACAGGTCAGCGCCTTTGGTCGAGTGTTCGAAGGAACACTTGCCGAGCAACCATGTTCTCTCGAACCGAAGATGCGTCCAGCGAGCAACGCATCAGGCATGTTTTTGCAAGTCACTACATAGCAGCATCTTGAGTGCGGTTTGGGCGGGGTTTGGACTTCTTGGGGGTAGTCCAAACCCATCAGAGATTTCCGGGCCAAAGAGAGAGAAAAAGGGTGAAAACGGGGTGCTTGGGGGTGGAGGTAGTCCAAACGCGGTGAGCAACAGGCGGGCGTGCGAGGCGCCGAATCGCTTTGTCCGTGCGGAGTTAACGCAATGGCCCACCGGAGCATTCCAGTGGGCCATGCAAACAGAGAGAGCGTTTCGAGAAACGCTCGTTACTGGAGGCGGCGGGAATCGAACCCGCGTCCCGTGACGTTTCAATATCGGCTTCTACGTGCATAGTCGCTGTTTTAATCTCGCCGTCGCCGACGCGCAAGCGACACGCTTCGGTAAAGGCCAGCCCGACCGAATCTCGCCGCCCGGATAACCGGGCCACTTCCGAGCGACCAGCCTGCTGATTGTCGTCCTGTCAGCCCCCGCAGGCAAAAGACCGACGGACGGGCTGCTAATTAAGCAGCCAGTGCATAGTTGTTATTGGCAACTATGAGTTTCCAGGTGTTTAACCAGGCCTCCTGGAACCTGGACACGCAACCGATACCTCAACTCGTCCGGTCGAAACCTTTCGCCCCCGGATTTGTTAGCCGGTAAAAAAGCGGTACCAATGTATTATATCGGCGACTCGCCAATCCAACAAGCGTAGTTTTTTCAAACTGTGGGAAGTGCCCCAGACATCGTAACCCCCTGGATGTAATCTCGGCAGTGGGGGCTGGGACGTGGAGAGAACTTAAACGGATTGTTCGGGAATTAACCAGAAAGGCTTCCAAGACATGCTCGCAGAGTCCTGCGGAAAAGCGG
>CAYUYD010000204.1:0-5242 GCA_964449105.1 uncultured Planctomycetaceae bacterium
CTTCCCATCGACAATGACCTCGATCCACTCGATGTAATGTTTTTCTTCCATCGGGTGCAGCGACGCCTGGCCGATCGTTACCTTTACGCCCTTGTCGGTCTTCTGAATTCACGGCACGTGCTTTTCCTTCATGCGGTCTTCGGTTTTCTCTTCCAGCAGCGTCATCGGCTGCCCGCAGCAGACCAGTTCGCCCGCCCCTGTGTGAAGGACCTCGACGATGTTGCCGCAAATCTCGCACTTGTAAATCTGCAATCTTTTAGTCATCGGTGTTCTCCTTTTTATCCAAGTATTGCCTTGAGGTCTTCGGCCGGCGTCGAGACCGGCATTATGTTGAATCTATCCACGAGCACCTGCAAAACCGGCGGTGTTATGAACGCCGGAAGTGACGGTCCGATGCGAATGTCCCTGATGCCCAGGTGAAGGAGCGTCAGGAGGATCGCCACCGCCTTCTGCTCGTACCAGCTGAGAACCAGTGAAAGCGGCAGATCGTTGACGCCACAGCCGAACGCTCCTGCCAGGGCCATGGCTATCTGAACGGCGGAGTATGCGTCGTTGCACTGCCCACAGTCCAGCAGGCGCGGGATGCCGTCTATATCGCCGAAGTCCAGTTTGTTGAAGCGGTATTTCCCGCAGGCCAGGGTCAGGATAACGCAGTCGTCCGGCACCGCCCGGGCCAGTTCGGTGTAGTAGTTCCGCCCGCTCTTTGCGCCGTCGCATCCGCCGATGAGGAAGAAGCGGCGAATTTTCCCCGCCTTGACGGCCTCGATTACCTTGTCCGCAACGCCGAGCACTGCGTTGCGCGCAAAGCCGATGGTGATGGTCTTTTTCGGGGCGTCCTCGGTAAAGCCGGGCGCAGCCAAGGCAGCGGCGATTACCGGCGCAAAGTTGCGGTCGGTAACGTGCCTCACCCCCGGCCAGGCGACCAGACCGCTGGTGAATATCCTGCCTTTGTAGGTATCCTGGGGTTTCTGGATGCAATTGGTGGTCATCAGGATCGCGCCTGGGAATTCGTCGAATTCCTTCCGCTGGTCCTGCCACGCCCCGCCGTAGTTTCCGACGAGGTGCTTGTATTTTTTCAGGCCCGGATAGGCCAGTCACGGAAGCATCTCGCCGTGAGTATAGACGTTTATTCCTTTACCGACGGTCTGCTTGAGCAATTCGTCGAGGTCCTTAAGATCGTGGCCTGAGACGAGGATACATTTCCCCGCTATCGGCGTTACGCGGACCTGCGTCGGTTCGGGGTGCCCGTACCTGTCGGTATTGGCCTTATCCAGAAGTTCCATGACTTTCAGATTCAACTCGCCGGTCTTCAGCGCCATTTCTGCCAGTTCGCCGATGTCTGTCGGGTTTCCGTCCAGGAAAATCAATATCTCGCTGAACGAGGCATAGACGCCGTCGTCTTCGACGCCGAGTATCTGTGCGTGGTCGGCATAGGCGGCTGCGCCTTTCAGGCCGTAGGTGATAAGTTCCTGCAAACCGGCAACGTCCGGGCCGAGCGCTTCGACCCGCTTATCGACGCCGAACGCCTGCCCCATTTCGACCATATCTTCGAGCGTACCGGCCAGACAGCAGTCTCCGTAACAAACCGTCTCCGGTTCCTTTCCTGCATGTCGGCATTGCTTTTCATAACGCTGCTTCAGAGAACCGCCGATTTTCATAGCCCTGCGCAGCAGTTGCTCCAGCCGGGCAGGGTCGAAATTAACGTTTGTAACGGTGCTGAACAGCGCCTCGATAATGAACACTTCGGCCTGGCGGTCGGTTACACCGAATTGCCTGAGCCGGTGAGCGTATCCGCCCAGTTTCTTTGTTACCGCGACCAGCATGTTCTGAAGCGACGCAGTTTCCGGCGACTTGCCACAGACGCCGCCGGCGGTGCAGCCAGTGCCTTTGGCGGTCTGTTCACATTGATAGCAAAACATATTCATTGAGAACTCCTTTCCTGCTTCGTTACGACGGAATCCAAGGCCTGGCGGTATTCAGACTCATCCATAAGGCCTATCCATCTTTTAACGACTTTGCCCTTATCAAACAATAGCACAGCGGGAATACTGCTGATTTCATACCGCCCTGCCAATTCCTTCGCCTTATCCACATCAACCTTGAAGACGTCGGCCTTGCCTTCGTATTCGGCCTTCAGTTTGCTTATTATCGGGGCAAGTTTATGGCATGGCCCGCACCACGTGGCGTAGAAATCAACCAGTACGGGTATGGGCGACTTCAATACCTTCTCATCGAACTGGTCCAACGTTGTAAGGTGTGGGACACTGTCGGCGGTCTGCTCGGGCGGGCGGCGTTTTGCCCACGCCATGACGATCAATACGCCGATAAGAGCGCCTATAATCGCTCCTCGGTATGGATTGGCCGTAAGCGGACAGGCCCCGCTGCTGCATTTTCCGAAGTAGCCCAGCACGCCCCCTGCCAACAATCCTATTACCCCTCCAAGCAGTATTTTTATCCACATTGCCATATTACGCCTTGTGAAAATCGTTTAGCGGCGGGCCGGAGGCCCGCCTGTTTCTTTCTCTACACTACACACTATAACCCAACTCTTCAATTGCTTTCCGAAGCGCCTCAAGGTCGAACCCATCGCCCGAAATCGCCGCCTCGCCGCCGGCGAGATCGACTTCGACGTCCTCGACGCCAACCTGCCCCAGCAGCACCCGACGGACGCTCTCGGCGCAGTGGCTGCAAGTCATTCCGCCAATCTTGAGTATCATCGTTTCTGCCGATGTCTTGCCCTTTTTCACCCGCCTGTGGAAATAGGGGCGAACGACTGCCCTGATAAGTATGCCCAGCAGCACCACGGCGCAAATGTACTTGACTATCGGCGGGAGCATCCAATGCCCGTGATGATGGGCCACAATCCGATGCACGCTGTAGATCCGGTCAAGCAGCAGGCCGCCCGCCAAAGCGCCGATGCTTATGACGGAAAGGTAGATAATCGTGGTCCGCCGTCCCATCAACTTCCAGATGGTGGCGATGGTGGCGGCGTTGGTCGCCGGTCCGGTCATAAGGAACGCAAAGGCGGCGCCCGGCGAAACGCCCACGACGATCAAGGCATAGGCCAGCGGGACCGAAGCCGTAGCGCAGACATACACCGGAATGCCCGCCAGCATCAACACAAGAATCTGGAGGATGCCCGGCGGTACGACGCCTGCGAAATAGTCCTTCGGCACAACCGCCGAAATCAGGGCCGCAAGCAACAGGCCCACCAGCATCGACCTGCCGATGTCCTGCGGCAGCGTGTCGAAACCGTATGTGAAAATCCGACGTATTCGACCATGACCGTTCTCGGTGAAATAGTCCCCGCCACCGCCGGCGGGCATATCATTAGAAGTGCTGTTCCTATCTGCGATGTTAACAATCGCTCCGCCGACGATGCCCGTAACCAGTGCAACAATAGCCCTGAAAATCGCATACACCCCGCCGAGCAGGCCGTAGGTAACCATGATGCTGTCAACACCGGTCTGCGGTGTGGAGATCAGGAAGGATATTATCGCGCCCTTCCCCGCCCCGTGTCGGCGAAGAGAGGCAGAAACGGGAATCACGCCGCAACTGCACAACGGCAGCGGAACGCCAAAGGCCGCCGCCTTGACCACCGACCCCATGCCCTTTCCGCCCAGGTGTCGTTCGACCAGCGACGGCGAGATGAACACCGACAGCACGCCTGCCATCAGAAAACCAAACAGCAGGTATGGCGCCATCTCACTCAATACAGCCCAGAATTCGGCAGGGATGTCCGCCAGCCATTCAGGCATATGTGCACGCCTCCGCTCACGCTTTATTACGATTGAAACCGTAGGCTGGGACGGAGCGAAGCGAAGTCCCACCTTTCCGCGCCGAATTGCCGGGACTCCGCTTCGCTCCGTCCCAGCCTACCATTGAAATGTCCATATCGCTGCGAATTCCCAGGCGCGTCAGGGCGAAGTCGTAACGCACAGGGTCTTCAGGCGAAATTCGCCTGAAAGCATCCGTGATTTCAAGGGCGGTGCGCATGTCAGCCGCCTTTCGCCTCGTAGCGCCCAGAACCAAACCTATTTTGTACATGTGCGTATCGAGCGGGACGATGAGTTTCGCCGCCGGCACCGCACGCCACCCGCCGGGGTCAACCTCGTCGGAGCGGACCATCCACCGCAGAAAAAGATTAAGCCGCTTGCACGCGCTTCGACGGGCAGGGTCCGGCAAAAGGTGTCCACGCCGCCCTGCTCCATTCAGTTCCTTCGCAAAGACCGACAGAGCAGGCAGGACTGTCTCGTCGCCGTCGTTCAGGGCGGCGGTAAAACAATTCTGGAGCGATCCCCAGCGTTCGATAACGCCCCTGGCGCCCAGCAGCATTGCAGAGAGGTCCTCGCCCGTGCTGAACCGATGCCTGAAACCGGTAAAGTTCTGATTCAGCGAGGCTTCGGAGACATCTCGCAGGAAACTAGCAGGCCTGGGTCCCATCCGTTGGAGAACGCTTCTGACGCTTTTTAGGATCTGCGCAACCCGCCCATAGGCCAGCGAACTGGCGACAAGGCCGACAACTTCGCGGTCGGACGGGTCGTCATAATCGTACAAAAACTCAAGCGGGTCCGGATGGACGTACCGCCGCCGGTTAAGGTCGCAATACAGTCCTTCCAACATGTCGGCATGTTCTCGAAGCGGCACCAGATTGCTCCTGTGCATTTACCAGTTCTCACCGAGCACTTCGAAATGCGCCTGCGAATGCGCACAGGCTGGGCACAATTCCGGCGCTTCAGTCCCTTTGTGCAAATAGCCGCAGTTCCGGCAGCGCCACACGACGGGCTTGCCCTTCCTGAAGACCCTGCCTCCAGCGATGTTCTTTGCGAGGGCGAGGTATCGCTTCTCGTGCTGTCTCTCGGCCACCGCAATCGCCTCCATCGCGTCGGCGATTTCTTTGAAACCCTCCTCGCGGGCAATCTTTGCGAACCCCGGATACATGCTTGTCCATTCGTAGTTCTCGCCGGCGGCAGCGGCCTTGAGGTTCTCGGCTGTGCTTCCGATTACGCCGAAGGGAAACGCCGCTGTGATTTTCGCCTCGCCGCCGGTCATGAACTTGAACAGGCGTTTGGCGTGTTCGCGTTCCTGACCGGCAGTTTCCCTGAAAATGGCCGATATCTGTATGTAATTATCTTTTATCGCTTTGCCTGCGAAGTACGTGTAGCGGTTGCGCGCCTGCGATTCGCCCGTAAAAGCAGTCATTAGATTCTTTTCCGTCTCGCTCCCTTTAAGTTTCATCTTT
>CAYUYD010000205.1:0-5224 GCA_964449105.1 uncultured Planctomycetaceae bacterium
CGCACGTTGAGATTACCTGGCTTTTTCGCCCAGCCCCTCAAGCCACGTTTTCCATCCGCGGTCGCCGGGCGTGATCTCGCCGTCCCACCACCTCTGCCACATACCCGGGTTTCTGCCGTGCTTCTGGCCCGTGATGTACTCCAGCGCCAGAAGCGCTCTCGACGAGACCCTGGCATCCGGGTCGGCAACATACCGCATGAGAGCGGGGACAGCGCTCCGATCGTTTATTTCACGAAGGCCCCAGATGGCGGCCAACCGCACCGAAGCGGGGCTGTCCGGACCTGCGGCGTCGCCGAGCGCATCCAGGCCGGCAGAACCCATCCCTGCCAACGCCCGTGCAGCCGCCCAGCGCGACTGGAACCCGCCTTCCGATAACGCCTTCTTCAGCCCCGGGACGCACTGATCCCCGAGAGAGGTTAGCGTCGGGGGCGCAAGCCAGCGGAGACGGACATCCGGGGAGTTGAACAGTCCCACGAGGGCCTCGCCTGCCTGCGGGCCCATCTTCCTCAGTTCGTCCAACCCTTCCGTCCGCACATCGATGCCGGGGGCGATGAGTTTATCCAGAATTTTTGCGATCGACTCCTCCCCCTGAACCGGTCCATTCTTCGGGACGGCAATAGGAGCGTCATGTTCCACCGAAAAGGTCAATGGGCCTTCACCCCACTCGCCGTCGAACTCGAACTCGACGTATCCGTCCTTGTCGGCATCGACTCGCTTCCACGCCTTGCCGCCGACCGAGACGACGGCGGCGCGTCCGGGAGACATGTCGCCGACCGCGTGGAGTACCTTGTTTCCGGTTTTGCCTCCCGACTCCGTCCAGGCCTTCGTCATCTTTCCCGCGCGCCCCCATTCCCCGAACGTCACGGTCACCCCGCCTTCCGAGGGGATGACGTGCAGCGGGTAAACCTCGGCTACGCCGCTCTTCGCAAGCGACGCGACGGTCATACCCGGTTCGATCCGCGCCGCCTGTCCCCCTGCCACGACGAGCCTGTTGAGGAAGTCGCGAATCTCGACCGGCTCGGAGCAATCGATGGCAGCGCGCTCTGGGAGATTGGCAATAACGTTTCCCGTTCCCCGTGACATCACTCCGGCTCCGCCTTGACCGAAGACCAGATTGTTCTCGGCAGTGTGGCGTCCGGTGGTCAGCGAAATCCCGCCCCCGACGACAAGGTTGTCCTTGATTACCGTGCCTTCTCCGGAGACGGTGATGTTTCCATTTATTACTGTGTTGGCTATGAACTTCGTCCCGACAGCCTTGCCGGAGGTGCAGCTGGCATTGATGAGCACATTGTTGCGGAACAGGTTGTTCGCGGATTTCCCGCTTCCGTCCATCGGGGCCTGAACGTAACACCCTCCTCCCTTAACGTTGATCAGGACGTTCCGCTCGACGATGCAGTCTTCCGCGCCGGCCAGGATGATTCCATTTTTGGGGCAGTCGATCAGCACGTTGTCGCGAATAACGACTCCCCTGCTGAAAGAGAAGCAGTCGAACGTGTACGCCGAACTGCGGGTGGATCGGTTGTATTCGATGATCGCGCGCGGGGCAGGATTGTAAACGGCACAGTCAACATTGTCGAACGAGCAGTGAGCCACATACTCGCTGAGGAAAACGCCCATCCGACTGTCCTTGAACGTGGAGTGCGTTACGCCGAGCCCGGTCCCGCTGACGCAGGTGCCGCAATCCTTGAAATCGAGCTTCGTCAGATACGAGTCCCGCGTGTAGGTGTTCCGCGAAAAGAGCCAGCCGAGATGCACCGCGGCGATGTCCTGTACGGACCTCCTCGGACCGCCCCCGTATCCCGAACCGCCACCAGCCCCCATGTAGCGGAAGGACGTCTCCGAAACCTGAACGGTAGTGAGGTTGTCTCCGCCCTCCTTGCCCTCAAAGCAGAGGCCGGCCCCGCGTCGATCCGGGCCGGCGCCAAGCACCTGGCAGCGACGGATCATAACCTTCGACCCTTCCCGGAAGCCGCTCAACTCGGGGCAACTACGGCTCAGCCGAAAGCCGAATTCAAGGTCTTTCTTGCAGTCGAACTTGAGTTCCGAGTCCTCGCAGATGAAGGTAACGGGCGCCATGCCCGGAGAATAGCGGTCCACCGTGATCTCGCCTCGAACAGTGACCTTGCAGTTCTTCCAGCGGACCGTGATCTTTTTCCCAGGATGCCCGATCCGCGTCTGGCCTCCAAGTACGATGGTTTCACCCTCCCAGGTAGTGTCCTGGTCAATGACGGTGAGACCCTGCGGGTTGGGCCGGCTTCCCGTAATGACGCCTTCCGCTCGGCGAGTCATCCCGAACAACGCGAACACCAGTGCAAACAGGACAGCAAATGTAGTTCGTGACATAACCTGATCCTTTCCTTAAAAAGTTAGTGCAACTTGTTAACGCATCATCACAATCGAAAACGAATTACCTTCCGACCTCTACGATGAAGATTCCGGTGTGAACCTGTCGGCCCTTGTCATCCCGGACATTTATCTGAAGTTCGTTCCTGTCCGCGCCGAGCTTCACGGGACAGTTGAACCGCCCCGTCTCCTTGAGAACGATGGGGAATGTGGCAGGACCCGTGCTGCGATTGACCAGGAGAACGCCGGCATGAGCAATCTTGCTGCCTGGGGCAGCTATGATAGTTCCCTCGACGGCGAAGTCGGTCGAAGTGGCCGTGGCGTTGCTGTTGGCGGGGCTGGCGACCTTGACGAGAGGAATGTCAAATCTGTAGTTGTGATCGCGAGAATGCGCCGCCTCCTGGTCCAGCGAGATGCCGGCGAGGTTGTCATCCAGCACGTATTGCGCGGGATAAACAGTGTCCTGCTCTGCGTCCAACCACAGCAGGTGGCTGGCGGAAATCCTCCAGCTACCTTCCGACTTGGTGAACGCGACGTAGCTTTCGGCGTGGAGAGGCGCGTTCGCCCCGCCTTTGCTGATGCACTTGAACTTGACGAGCGCATTGGCCCTTTCGCCGTCGCTCATCACGCCTCGGATCTCGGCCTCCTGGATGGTCGCGTCAATGAAGCCTTTGCTGCCATGCGCCGGCGAAATCAGATTGACCGCCGCATCGTTTCCAAACTTGGCGGAGAAGACTTTGACCGCCGTTTCGGCGTCATGCTGTTGCGACCATTTCGGCAGCAGATTCAACAATTGTTCGATTTCCGCTTTGTCGCCATCCTTTACGATTTTGCCGCTCAGCCCCGCCGACAAGGAAAGCCCCGCGACACAATGGAGGGCCCATCCCTCGCCCGGCAGGTAAACGCCGACGACTAGGTCGTAGAGTCCTTTTTCCAGCCCGGTTATCTCGTACGAACCGTCCGCGTTCACATCGACGCCGAGACGGTCCAACATCCCCCAACGCGCTTCCCTGTCAACATCATCGCTTCGCACAGCCATGACCTTGGCCGGCAAGCCTGCCGAGTCAATCTTCCCGGAGATGGTTGCGCCTTCACGCGGCCTCGTCTCGTCCGGGGTCGGCCCCATGACGCCAACAGCAGGACCTTTCGTCCTCGACCTCCATTCTCTATCCGTAATCCCACCCGTCTTGTTCACCCCTGTCGCAACCGAATTTCCATAGAGGAACGGCTGGTTGCCCTTGGGATCCCAGCTGTCGGAGTACTTGAATTGTTCGTTGCAGTTGATGATGGTGTTGCCGATTACCAGGGGGAACGAGTCCTGTCGCCAGCCTATGGGATAACCTCGCGCATTCAGGAAAAGGTTCCGCTCGATCCGCATCTGGTTCGTATTCGACGCGCACAGCACGCCATTCTCGCTGTGATTGTACATGACGTTTGCCGTGATGTAGCCGCTGCAACGCCCGTCCGCCATCACGCCCCGTTTGTTGCCCGCCATCAGATTGCCGATGACCCTTATCCGGCACCTGTCGAAGCTGATCCCGTAGTTGGCGTCCACCGGTACATTCGTCATGGAGCAGTTGACGATGTCCACCTGAGTGTTGCCTCCGTAGCCGCCATAGGATGAGGTGGACTCCATGTGGCAAGACGCGATGGTAACTTTGCCTGCATTGTGGACCGAAAAGGCGCGGTATCCATGGCGCATGGTCAGTCCGGCCAGATAAGCGTTGGCGGCGTTGAAGGTAAAGCAGTTCTGCCCATTGTCCTTCAAGGTAACGACGCCGGCATCCACAACGGTCAGGCTGCGGCCCGCCCCCAGGATGGTCAGGTCGGGCTTGTTCACGACAACCCGTTCGCTGTAAACTCCCGGCGCAATGCGGATGGTGTCGCCCGGCGATGCCGCATCCACTGCCGCCTGGATCTTCTTAAAAGGCGCCGCAACAGTGCCTTTTTCTTCGGCTGACGCGCCGGCTATGTCAACGTGTATGTCTCGCGCGAGGGCATCTCTCCCCTCGATTGACAAGAGAGCGATGATCAAGGCCAGCGCTGCCGGCTTTCCGTATCTCCACATGCTGCTCATGCTCATAGTAATCTCCTTGTAGATTTATGTTCGCCGGACTTCGGCTTTTTCACTCCGACCACCGGAGCGCCGAACAAAGACAGCCGGCATGGACTAAACTTAAACCACATTGCGTTGGCAAGGTATCGCAAAGATTAAATAAATATTTAAGCCCATGTCGTCCACAGCCTCCAGGTACCGTCAAGCACCGAAAGATTCAAGGCACAGAATGAGGATGCCGCAAAACATCGGAGGCGTCCGTCGGATCATCCTGAAGAAACCGGGACGGTTTTGCTTCGTTGAAAACAGGGCAGGACGGTTTTTGATTACGTTTTTAACCATCACCTTGCCGTTGTGCATGCGGCGGCTGCTTTCGCAGAGTCTATTCGCTCCTGCAATTTTTCCCCCGCCATGCGTAAGAAGGCGACTTCCTCGGCAGGTGTCATATCCTTAACCTGGCGGCAGATATTCTCCTGGCAGATACGTTTCATCTCCACACAATCAAACTTCTTTTTCTTCATAATACTCGACCTTACAAGCATTATAACGCGCGGTTAGCTTGAATCGCGACAAAAAAAGGCCCCCCGTACGGGGGGCCTTGATATAGGGTAAACAGTGTAACCGTCTTTGCCGGGCGTCGCCGCACGGCTGTCTCGATCGGCTTTCGCCGTTCGGGACGAGTGATGTGTTGACTTTATCGGCCGGGCAGATCGCTCTGCGGTTCCCGTCCTGCAAGTAGGTCGGGCTTTTCCGGTGCCTAGATTATCCTCTAGAAAGGAGGTGATCCAGCCGCAGGTTCCCCTACGGCTACCTTGTTACGACTTA
>CAYUYD010000206.1:0-5220 GCA_964449105.1 uncultured Planctomycetaceae bacterium
GCCGGTCGAAACCGTTGAAGGCGCACAGGTCGGAGCAGAACAGGCCGAAAAGCCCAAAGGGACAAAGACTCCCGAAACCGCCTCCTCCAAACCAAAGGCCAAATGATAAATTTTGGTAATTGGTAATTCGTAATTGGTAATTCGTAATTGGTCAAGAAACACCTGATACCAATTGTGTTTAGTTAATGCGCTCTCGCATAGTATGTACTACAGACAGAGCGAAAGGCAACAGCGTTACATACGGCTGTTTCTATTGTTAAATGCCGTCGGCAATACGCCACAGAGCGCATTAATTAATCCAAAACGGTATGATTCCCGGTTACGAATTACGAGTTACGAATTACGAATTACGAGATAAGGGTGAGCCCGGATATGTCCGTCCGTTACCATATCGCCGAGAGGATGAAACTTCTGGACGCTTCGGGTATTCGTAAGGTTTTCGACCTGGCGGCCAAACTGGAAGACCCGGTAAATTTCTCCATAGGTCAGCCTCATTTCGACGTTCCAGATGAAGCCAAGGCCGAAGCCATTGCCGCCATCGAGCGCGGATTCAACAAGTACACTCAGACGCAGGGCGACCCCGCACTCCGCAGCGCGGTGGCGGCGAAATCCGCCGAAGAGTTCGGCTGGGATATCGAAAAGCCCTACCTGATTACTTCAGGCGTTTCCGGGGCGCTGATGCTGGCGTTCATGACACTCATCAACCCCGGCGACGAGGTAATCCTCCTGGACCCGTACTTCGTTATGTACAAGCACCTGGTTAACCTTGCCGGCGGAAAGGCCGTTATGGTCGATACCTATCCCGACTTTTCGCCCGATCCGGAAAAAATAGCCGCTGCCATTACCGACCGCACGACCATCCTGGTGGTCAACTCGCCGGGCAACCCAACCGGGCGGGTCTATTCCGACGACGAACTCCGCGCCGTCGCCGAGGCCGCCGACCGGGCCGGTCTGCTGGTGCTCTCCGATGAGATATACAACTCTTTCTGCTATGATGGGCGATTCGCCTCCATGGCGTCGTTCTGCGAAAACACGCTGCTGATGAGGGGCTTCTCGAAGACTTACGCAATGACCGGATGGCGACTTGGCTGGTGCACGGGACCGCCCGGGATCATCGAAAAAATGACCATGCTCCAGCAGTACAGTTTCGTCTGCGCGCCCAGCATGGCACAGGCAGCCGGTATCGCAGCCCTCGGATGCGACATGTCGCAACAGGTTGCCGACTACCGGCATAAGCGAGATATGGTTTATGAGGCATTGGGCGGACCCTTCGGCCTGATAAAACCGGGCGGAGCGTTTTACGCATTCGTCCCGGCACCGGCAGGCCGGACCGGAAGCGAGTTCGTCGCGCGGGCAATTGAAAATAATGTCCTGATCATCCCCGGAAGCGTCTTTTCCGAGCGGGATACGCATTTCCGCCTCTCCTACGCCACCAGCGACGAGAAACTCGCCGAAGGCCTGGAGATTCTCATCCGCCTGGCGCAATAGGCTGATAAGCCCACGGACTCGCCTGCCACCCAGGGGGCGTTCCGTGGGCTTGTTTTTTTACCAAATCCGCACAATCGTTATTTAACCCAGCCTGTCCGCGAGTCGATGTAACCGTTATCTCGCTACGGAAAGGTCTGTAAATGGTAACATTGCACACGGATGGTCATACCGAGTTTCGCTTCTATCGCCCCTATGCGACTAGAGTGCTGTTGAGCGGAGATTTTAACGGCTGGCGGCCTGATCAACTCGATATGATCCGCCAGGACGACGGGTACTGGGTGCTTCGCCTGTCGCTTCCGGCGGGGGATTACCGCTTCCGCTACGTTGCCGACGGGCAGTGGTACACGGATTTTTCCGCCTTCGGCGTCGAACCGGGGAGGTTTGGTTTCGACAGCATCCTTCACGTCCCGTCGCCGGAACTGCCTACGGCAATCGCGGCGTAGCGACTGAGGCCCGCCCTACATGCTGAAAATAACTCATGCCCCTACGCCAGCTTCCGTGCAATATCGTCGTCAAGTATTTCCTGGACCGTTAGCGGCACGATCACCTTGCCGCTTTTCTTGAAGAACCGGCTGATTTCCTCCATCGCATCCGACGTGAAATCGAAGGATACGAAGAACCCCTTCTTTCTATCCGTGCGAGTCATCGCCGCCTCGAAAGAGTCTATGTCGGGACGGCCTGCTTTGTCCTTCTGCTTGACCTGTATCGGATACCAATCATCCATGAATCCCAATTCCCCGGCTGTTTCCCCGCGCTTGCCCGGCATTGCCGAGACTGGATAAATCCGCCCGTCAATCCCCATGTCGCCCACCTGCGCCTTGTTCGGACGGCCTCCCAGAGCAATAACCGCCCAGTTCTCAAACTCAAACGGCGGCAGTTCCCGCAGTTTCGCAGCCGACCACGGCAGGTCGCGGACAACGAACCCGCGCCCGATCCGCCACAACTGTTCATCTTCCTTGACGTGGCAGACATCCCGCAACCGTTTGGCCATCACGCGGCAGGCCGTCGGCGATACGTCTATCCCGATCCACTGCCGCCCAAGATTTTCAGCCGCAACCAAAGCCGTACCACACCCGCAAAAAGCATCCAGAACAATGTCGTTAGCATTGCTACTGGCCTTTACGATACGCTCCAAAAGTGCCAACGGCTTCTGCGTGGGATAACCGAGTCCCTCATCGGAATGTTGCTGAACAGGGGGAATATCCGACCAGATGCTATCAACTGAATTTCCTTCCTGTTCGTCCAGGTATCGTTTTAGTCGTGGAACAGCACCGGCACGCGATTGAACGATTAAACCTTTGTCGTATGCTTCCTGCATTCGTTCTTTCGTCCACCGCCATACCCGTTTGACCCCCAAGAACTCGTAAGTCAGATTGGGCCGATCCTTGTTAGGATTCGTCAAGTCGGCAAGCTGATAACGTCGTCCCGTGCTTTCGTCTTTATACTTATAAAACTGTTCTACATATTCCTTGTTATGCGGCATGTATTGGCGATTGAACGTGTATTCATCGCTTTTCGTATAGTAAAAAATCGTATCGTGGTTGTTGGGGAATGACCTGAAAGCTAGACCTTTGGCATTTATTCTCCGCCAGACTATTTCCGTCCTAAAACTGTTCTCTCCGAAGATCTGGTCGAGCATCACTCGCACGTAGCCGTCCGCGTGCCAGTCGCAGTGATAGTAAAACGATCCTGTCTTTTTTAGGACTCGCGCCAGTTCCACGCATCGCGGGCGCATGAAGTCGATATATGCCTGCGTGGAGGCGTGTCGGTCTTCAAAGGAGCGTTTCTCTTTTGTCTCACCCCAAAACACTTCGTAGTTGCGGTTGGAGTTGAACGGCGGGTCGATGTAGATCAGGTTCACGCACTCATCGGGCAGTTTTTTCAATTGCTCCAGATTGTCCCCGCAGTAGATGACGCGGGTATCGACCAGGCTGGACGGCTTCCCCGCAACAGGCCGAACGCTTTCCGCTTCTTTGCCGGTTCTCTTTGCCATGCCGACAGGTTATGCCAAACGCCCGCCATTGGCAAGCCCTCGGCGACGTGTCCGCAAACCGCATGGGGCCCCAAGGACAAAAACACTCCCCCCTGTATTATGCGGGATGATGTCCTGTACTGGTTCATCCTGAATTGGGCGCGCGCCCAGTTCAGTTAAGCAACTGATCCGTCCGACAAGTCAGATTGACATGAGACGTTGGCGTAAGCTATAGCCCGGCGAGGCGGTCAAGCGTCTTGCGATATTGCTCAATAAACGTGCTGGGGGAGGTGGGCGAGTCCTCGTAAAAGGCAGCAGAATCTACGCCGTGAGTCTCATCTAACTCAAGATCACAGCGAATCTTACTAATTGTGCCGACAGACATTTCGCGCCCTTCCCCTATGTAATGAACTTGAGTACGCAGCGTCTTCTTGCCGGAGCGGGGGTTCCACCACGGTTTGCGTGTGAGAACGGTACGGCTGATATTGACTTTGCTTCCACTTGAGCCGTGCCCATCAATAGCGCAGTCACGGGCAATCAGAAGCTGCCAAAGTTTACGGAAGGGAAGCGGCTTCTCACCACTTCGGATCAGGCGGCTATGACCGCGAATCCATTCGGCTATTTCCAGTATCTCCCTATCGGCAAGATCCCCAGCATCAGAAGCCACAAGGCCATGTTTCCCAAGGCGGAGAACGATGCGAAAAATCTCGTCCTCGTCACAAGTGATGATGAGTCCGTTTTTATCCAAGAAGACTAACATGGAGACCAGAGCCGTACGCTTATTGCCATTATGGAATGGGTGATTATGCACAATCGCATGCAACATCGCTGCCGCAGACATCTCGACGGTCGGGTACTTGTGACTCTCGCCAAGTGCAGTGTGTGGGTGAAACACAGCAGACGCCAGAAGATGCTTGCTTTTTACGCCGGGCGGAAAAATGGGGTCTGGTTGGCTGGAGAAGTCGGCGACCAATTCGGCGTGAATGGTCTCAACCTCAGCCACAGTCAGGAAGCGGATATTCCGCTCGTGACCGACATTATGCCATTGCATAGGTGGCACCGCCGGTGAAGTACGTGGGAGAGGTGCGTTGGTTGGCTCTGGCGGGAGGGAAGGGATAGACGATTGTTGTCGGCCTTGTGCCCGCAGCTTTGCGACTACATTCTTAGGAAGTTTGTCTGTTGTTGAATTAACGGCAACTCCCAGGTTAGACAAGAGAGTCTTGAACTCATCTTGCGACAAGCCCAACCGGGATCTCCAATACCGAACAGATCGTTTCCGGTCGAAAGTTGGAATGCCGAGCGCGCGACAAGCTCGCTTGAGATTAGAGCCCTTAATGATGTCCGACGGAGCGGTAATCTCATGGAAACCGTTATCCCAGAGTCTGATTATCGCTTCGTCAGTGTCAAGGCCAGCTTGATCAGCAAGTTGACAGATTGAACGCGCCTTTTTGATCATTGTACTGGTTCAGCCTGAATTGTGGTTAAAGGGGACAGGTTAAAGGGGAGCATTTTGCTTTTCCGATTCCTTTCTTGGTCGGCAGCGGAACGTTCATACGGACCTAATGCTTCGGCCATTTTCGACATAATGTCAACATAAGCAGCCCGTTATCCCACGTCAATCTCATAATAAGCGGTCAGCAGTCAGCAATCAGCGATTAGCAGTAGGCTGGGTCGAGGCACAGCCGATGACCCACCTTTTTCTTCTGTTTTCCGTTCACACCTGCGCGCGCAAACGTCAACGCAAAAAAGGGGGTTGGCGA
>CAYUYD010000207.1:0-5211 GCA_964449105.1 uncultured Planctomycetaceae bacterium
AAACGTCAGTCGATCCAGAATGTCTGTTACTGTCGCTTCACCGAGACTGGCTAGCCGAGCGACCTGATTCACAAAAACCTTCTCCTCGACAATTTGGACTGGCATGCACTCCTGCTGTGGCACGCCCTGCTTCACGCACATGCTGTATCGCATAGTCGCAGTGTGACTCCAAGCCAGCATGGCCTTGCAGAATGACCAATACTCGCCCATTGAGAAACCGACCAGATCGGCTGTGGGCGGCAGTGGGAGAAACTCAAACTGAAGCGACATGGAGCAGGTCGCGTCCACCTGCTCGATGAAGTCGTATGGTAGCGCATCCAAGACGATGCGGCCATCCACGAGACGGTAACCAATCGATTGGAGGGCCTTTATCGCTTTCTCAACCTGCTCCGGAGATATCTTGCGTGCAAACTGAATTCCCCGGTTAGACTGTTCGCGGATCTGCTCATGCAAAGTTAGAGCATCGCTCCAGCCGAGAGCGTCTACCAACTCGAACGTCACGGTCTTTACGGATGGATCGACATCGACCGTGGCCCAACCACGGCCGTACATCATGTAAAAATCGGCGATGTCGACATAATGTTCGGCAAACTGCGTGAATTGGCCAGCCGCCTCGATCACCTTCTTGTCGGAAGTGCTTTCGACCCGCAACTCATCATCGCTGGAGCAGAGCCAACGCAGAGCCGGAGAAATGCTGTCTTCGCAGCCCTTCAACAACTGGGCGTAGTTGCCGCTCGTAAGAAGCGGAGCCTTGGTGATCCTCGGGATAAGTATGACAGAGTCGTAGACCGTGAGCACCCCATAAATCGCCTCGGGGCGCGGCATCTTCCACAAATTGAGCGTCTTGTAATGCTCGTCGAGCTGCTTCTCATACTCCCGAAAAGTCCTTTCCTGCTCGGTGTTCATGTCTTGTCGTTGCTTTCTCGGGTAAAGTAGGGACAGCCCCCCCGTTTATCCCATGTACCAAAACACGCTGACGGCTGATTGCTATCCTTGCAGCAGTACCAGCATTCCCGATGCGATGGAGAAGTAAATCATCACGCCGGTTACGTCCATAATGGAGGCCAGTAAAGGCCCGGAGGAAACGGCAGGGTCCATTCCGAACCGCTTGAATATCAGCGGTATCATAGCGCCGGCGAGGTTGGCGACTATCACGGCAACGGTGATACTTATGCCGACGGCGGCGGCATTGGTCCATTGCGGGGCATTCGAGGCGGCTTGTCCTTGCCCCAGCCCAAGCAGCACCATCGCGGCGATTACGCCAAGAGCGCCCAGCGCCAGCCCCATCGTCCCGCCCAGAGCCAGTTCACGACTCAGTATCCGCCACCAGTGAGACGGTTCCATCTCGCGGACGGCCAGGCCTCGAATTACCAGACCGGCCATCTGCGAACCGGTGTTTCCGGCGGTGGCGTTGATAAGAGGCATGAAGAGCACTATCAGCGCGAACATGGCTACGTTAAGGGTGTTTTGGAAATTCGCCAGGGCAAGGACGGTCAGCAACTCAGCGGCGAAAAGCAGCGCCAGCCAGGGCAGACGCTTGCGAAGCATCTCGGAATAGGTAGTGGCGAAATACGGTTCTTCCAGGGCGCCGACGCCGGCCATCTTCTGGAAGTCCTCTGTGTTTTCCTCCTCGACGACGTCCATAACGTCGTCGATGGTAACGATTCCGACCAGCACGCCGTCGGTATCGACGACCGGAAGGGCGACCGCGTCGTATTTTTTGATGATATCGACTGCCTCTTCGCGGTCGGCGGTGGCCGACAGACTCACAGGGCGACGGTCGATTATCTCGCCGACGACGGCGTCCGGCTTGGCCAGGACCAGGTCTTCCAGGCTGATGTCGTCGATGAGCCGACCGGCGGAATCCACCACGTACAGGATGCCGATGGTTTCCTTTTGCGGGGCGACCTGGCGGATGTGGTCGAAAACCTGCCGGACGGTCGCGTCGGCCTTAATCGCCACGAACTCCGGCGTCATAAGCCGGCCTACGGAATCTTCCGGGTAGCGCAGCAGGTCGGTGGCGACGCGGCGCTCTGCCGGGCTGAGCCTGCCGATCAGCCTGGCCGATACGTCGTCTGGAAGGTCCTCCAGAAGTTCCGTCCGGTCGTCCGGAGGCATCTCGTTGAGGATGCCCGCCAGGGCGTCGCCCGAAAGTATCTCCAGGAGCCGCTCCTGCTTCTCCAGTTCCAGAAGCGAGAAGACCTCCGCGGCGTTTTGTCGCGGCAGAAGTCGGAAGACCACGCCCAGTTCCTCGCCTTCCAGGTCTCCTGCCAGTTCCGCCACATCCGGCAGATCCAGCGCGACCATGTATTCTTTTAGTGTGGCGAAATCCTTCTTTTTGATGAGTTCGAGGATTTCGGGTTGAAGGGCGTCTCCGAGCATGCCGTTTAAATAAACGATTCCGCCCCCATTTTCCAGATAATGTACTATTTTCACCTAGTCTATTTTCGAGATGGACCGGTGAGGTTCAGGTAGAAAATAGCGAGAAAGGGGCTTGCAACGGCTCATCGGGAAGGTATAGTCAGCGACTTCTGACTCCGTGACTGGAGGAGAACATAGATGCCGATTAAAGTTGGCGAATTGACGTTCCTGGAACAGTTGGCCAGGCAGTTCGACGTTCCCGTGCCGGAGCACCTCACCGCCGATGCGTCGCGCGGCGAGATAAAAACGGCGCTGGCGCGATGGGGCGGAAAGGGGATAGTCAAGCCCGACATCCTCGCCGGAAAGCGAGGAAAGGCCGGCGAGGTCTTCGTCGTTACAAACACGCAGGATGCGATGAAGAAACTCAAACTCGCATCGGCTGCGGAAATCAACGGGAAGACCGCCAGGACCGCTTACCTCGTTCAGTTCATCCCCGCCGAGCAGGAAATCTATACCGCCATCACCTACGATTCGCGCTGGCTTTCTCCGTCGTTCACCATTTCCCTCTCCGGCGGCGTGGACGTCGAGAAAATCGGCGAGGCGAAGAAGAAAACCATACCGATCGACGTATTCAAGGGCCTGGACGCATACCAGGCATCCGACATGCTCGAATCCTTAGACTGCCCGCAAAAACTCATCAGCCTGCTGTCCCGGACGTTCGTGAGTTTCTGGGACATGTTCATCACCACCGGCATGCGGATGGCCGAAATAAACCCCTGGCGGATTACGCCGGACGGAAAGATATATGCGTGCGACTTCAAAGGCGTTTTCGACGACAGCAACTACCGGTTCGGCGAATACGGCAGGAACCTGCCGGAGTATCCCGAAGGCAGGACGGAACTGGAAGAAGACATGGCCGAGTGGGACGCCACCAGCCACCAGGGGCAGGCGCATGTAGCCGATCTGGGCGGTAAAAAGGTCCTTCCGATACTTTTCGGCGGCGGAGCCGGCACGATAATCATCGAGACGCTCCTGGAATACGGGGGCGATCCGATTTTCCTGTCCGACTTCGGCGGCAACCCGCCGTACGACCGGATGTACGGCACTATCGAGCGGTGCTTCAGGCACAAACTCAGGGACGCCTCGCTCCTGCTGATACTCGGCGGCAAGGCCAACAACACGATGATAGACGTTACCTTCCAGGCGATCGCCGACGCGCTGCGGGATTACTGCGAGAAACACGGACCGGTGGAAATCCCGGTCGTCGTAGGGCGCGGCGGGCCCAGGCTGGTCCAGGGCATGCTCACGCTGCGGAAGACGCTTGAAGACCTCATACTCCCCTATGTGATGTTTGGGCCTGATACGCCCATTACGCTCGTGGCCGAGTACGCCGCAAAACTCGCCGACATCTCCGAACGCCAATCATCCGAGGCGGCTTCAGATAAGCAGGAGCAGAAGCAATGAGAGCCAAGACACTTTCGGACCTGCTGAAGAAATCCGACCGGGTGGCCGTCAGCAACGTTACCGGTCGCGAGGCATCGAAGGTCTCGATAGATTCCCAGGCCTGGTGCAACAATATCGTCGGCGGATGGGCGTTGGGCAAAGGCGGGCGGGTTATCGCCTGCCCCAGGGGCGACGATATTCCCGTCTTCGCCAACTGCGCCGACCTGATGAAGGGTCTTCCGCCGGAAAAGCACCCCAATAAGGTTGTGGTCTATTCGCCCCCGCAGGCGGTCTATGGCGATGTCAAAGAGGCTATCACCTACAGCGCAGGTCAAATCGAAACCATTTTCGTAATCACCGAGCACGTCTCGGTGGAAGTAACAGCCAAGATTCACAACCTGGCCGATGCCGCCGGTATAGACATCATCGGGTGCAATACGCTGGGGGTCATCAACGTCCACGACCGAGTGCGGGTCGGGGCGGTCGGCGGAGACGAACCGGACGAAAGTTTCACACCCGGAAGCGCGACGATCATCTCCAATTCCGGAAACATGGTCAACACAATCGCCTCATACCTTGCCTCGGCCGGGATAGGCACTTCCTTCGGAATTTCAACGGGAAAGGACACGCTCATCCTGACTCCGCCTGCCGACCTGCTAACCCTGGCGCAGACGGACGAAAATACCAAACTGGTAGTCCTGTACGTCGAGCCGGGCGGGCTTTATGAAGCCGAAGCGCTGGAACTGGCCCGCTCCGGCGGATTCACCAAGCCGATGGTGGTGTATGTCGCAGGGGGCTCACTGGAAGGCAAGTCGGTATCGCTTGGGCACGCCGGCGCGGTCGTCGAGGGCGGAGGGACAAGCGCGTCGGCGAAGGCTGCGGCTTTCGACGAGTACTTCGGCGTCGAGACGTTCGACATCGAAAAACGCTACCGCAAGAGTGATGAACTGGTATCGGCGCTGGCCAGAGGCATACGAGTTCGCAGCCTGCATTACATACCGGCGGCATCGCAGTTGATATTCCGCATGCTGGGCGTCGAACGCGATGCGCCGGTCAAGCGGAAAATGGTGCTCAACCCGTGGTTCGTCAACATGCGCGACTGGGGAAAGCGAATACCCTCCCAACTGATCCTCACTCCGGGCGAAATTCCCGAACCATGGGGCGGGCAGTTCAGGAGGCTGATGAAGTCCGAACTGGGCGCAAGTCCCAGCCGGCGGACTATGAGAAACCTCTCGCACGCATCGTCGAGCGACGGCGAAGTTACCCGTATCTACGGACGCGACCTGACCGAACTGATGGCGAAACGCTCATTCGCCGAGTCCGTCATTCTCTACTGGACAGGACAGGAACCCGCCAGGTCTTTCGAGCCGAAACTCGTCGAGATGTGCCTGATCGCCGCACTGACAA
>CAYUYD010000208.1:0-5211 GCA_964449105.1 uncultured Planctomycetaceae bacterium
TTGTGTCCTTTGTGGTTCATTCTGTTAGACGCTATAAAATCGTTGAGCGGGTGCAGCGACGCAATGTTACGTTTAGCGACGGCTGGTACGGTCGCCGTATTCGACAAGACGGGAGTCGCCACTGCGCCGCGACACGAGCAATCGATCTGACCGGGGGGGATATAGAGGCCGCCACCGGAAAGAAATATTGGGTAGTGCGTTGCATCCGATGCAAAATGAGGACATTGTGCGCGCTGTAGCCGCAGGCCACGGTGGTTTTTCAGAGGAGTTGCGATGAAGCGTTTCAAGAAGGCCGGTGACATCAAGGTGGGTGTTGTAGGTTACGGTAATGCATTCGGCATGGGTCAGCATCACATGAGAGAAATGAAGAATACAGGCATGACGCCTGTTGCCGTAGCGGAGATCGATCCCAAGCGGCTGAAGGCGGCGAGTGAGGATTTTCCCGGCATTGAGACCTATTCTTCGCTGACGCAGATGCTCAGGAAGTCGGACGTGAACCTCATCACGCTCATCACCCCGCACAACTCGCACGCGAAGCTGGCGGTTCAGGCTTTGAATGCCGGCAGAAGCGTCGTATGCGAAAAGCCTCTCGCCATAACCACAGCCGAGTGCGACCGAATGATCGCTGCTGCTAAGAAGAACAAGGTCGTTCTCTCGGCTTACCACAACCGCCACTGGGACGGCTGTATCCTGAATGCCGTCAAGCAGATAAGAAGCGGCGCCATCGGCGAGATCATCCGCATCGAGGCGCACATGGGCGGCTACCGAAAGCCCGGTGATTGGTGGCGGTCCAGCAAGAACATCTCTGGCGGCATCCTGTACGACTGGGGCGTCCACCTGTTGGAATACTCGCTGCAATTGATCGATTCGGACATCGTCGAAGTCAGCGGCTTTGCCCAAAAGGACTTTTGGGCATCGAAAACACGCTGGAAGGACGACACCAACGAGGATGAAAGCTTCGCCGTTGTGCGATTCGCGACGGGGCAATGGATTACGCTGTGCATCACGAGCATCGACTCCAACCCGAAACGCGGACAGATAGAAATCACCGGCACAAAAGGCACGTACATATTCGACGGCGAAACGTGGGAGATAATTGCTCACAAGAACGGGCGGACTGTGATTACCAAGGGCAAGAACCCGCCTGGTCAGGGCTGGCGATACTACCAGAACATCGCCGACCACCTGGTCAAAAGTGCAACGCTGGTGATCTCGGCCGAGTGGTCGCGCCGGCCTATCCATATTCTGGACCTCGCCGGCAGGAGTGCCGAAAAAGGCGTTACGCTAAAGGCGAAATACAAGTAACGAACCCATCATAAAGGGAAGGTATGAAGATGACGAAAGCATTGATCGTTCAGGGCGGCTGGGACGGCCATGAGCCCAAGCAAGTTTCGGAGATTTTTGAAGGCGTTCTCAAGAAGCACGAATTCGAGGTGGAGGTTTCCGACACGCTGGATTCGTATCTTGACGCCGAAAAGCTAAAAGCACTCGACCTGATCGTCCCGGTGTGGACCGCGGGCGAAATCTCCAACGAGCAGTGGCAGGGCCTCAGTGAAGCCGTCCGCAGCGGCGTCGGCATAGCGGGCGTACACGGCGGCATGGGCGATTCGTTCCGCCGGAACGTGGAATATCAGTTCATGGTCGGCGGGCAGTTTGTGGCGCATCCCGGCGGGCTGGTTGACTACACTGTCAACATCCTGGACCGCGACGATCCGCTCATGGCCGGTCTGGACGACTTCCGGATAAGCAGCGAGCAGTACTACATGCATGTCGATCCGTCCAACCACGTGCTGGCGACGACGACGGTCGAGTTCAATGGCTGCACGATGCCCGTCGTGTGGAAACGGATGTGGGACGCCGGCAGAGTGTTTTATTCATCGCTTGGCCATGTCGCCGCCGACTTCGACGTTCCCGAAGCCCTTACGATCATCGATCGAGGCATGCTCTGGGCAGCGGAAGGCAAAACGCTGGCCAAGGAATCTCTTGACGAACGGTTCTCCTGTTAGCAAGAACACCCATAGCATTGGGAAGGATTCGAATGGCTTCTAAATAACGGCGTGGCCTCCCCGGACACAGCCCTCTTCACGACCTGTGCGGCGATGGTTAACAAAACACGGCTCATATGAAGTACACCCATAAAAAGGAGAATCTCGCCTGTGAAAACCAAAATCCGGCGTGCATTGATCAGCGTATTCGACAAGACGGAAGTCGCCGATTTCGCCAGGGCGCTGGCGGATATGGGCGTGGAGATAATCTCCTCCGGCGGAACGGCGAAAACCATTGAAGCCGCCGGCGTAAAAGTCCGCTGCGTCCAGGAGTGGACCGGTTTCCCGGAGATGCTTGGACATCGCGTCGTTACGCTCCATCCGAAGGTCCATGGCGCGATACTCGCCCTCCGCGACGACCCTGCTCACCAGGCCGACATTGAAAAGTTCGGCATCGAACCGCTCGATTTGGTCTGCGTGGGCCTTTACCCATTCGAGCAGGCGATTGCCAAAGAAGGATGTACGCCGGCAGAGGCGATCGAGATGATAGACATCGGCGGGCCTGCGATGGTCCGCGCCGCCGCAAAGAACCATAAGTTCGTTACCGTCGTAACCGACCGCAGCCAATACGACGAAGTCCTTGCCGAGATGAAGGCGAACGACGGCGCAGTCTCACGGGAACTCCGCTGCAAACTCGCCCACGCCGCCTTCTGCCTGACCGCCCACTACGACACAGCCATAAATACCTACCTTGCCGGGCTGCGAGGCGTCTCGCTGCCCGACCGACTGACGCTCAGTTATAAAAAATCCGAAGGCGAACTCCGCTACGGCGAAAACCCGCACCAGAAGGGCGCATTTTACATCAGCGGCCAGGCAGAGGCAGAACCCTGCATCGGACGGGCGAAACTGCTCGGCGGAAAACCAATCTCGTACAATAACTTCTTCGACGCAAACGGCGCGCTGGAACTGGTAAAGGAGTTCGACGACCCCGCCGTCGCCATCATCAAGCACGCCAACCCCGCAGGATGCGCCGTCGATGACGACCTCGTCGAGGCCTACCGCAAGGCCTACTTCGGTGACGTGAATGCGGCAATGGGAGGCATCATCGCCGTCAACAGACCCGTAACGGCGGATTTGGCCTCGGCCATCACCGAAACATACCAGCGATGGGGAAAAGACGCCGGAGCCGGCGGATTCTTCGCTGAAATCATCCTCGCGCCGTCGTTCGAACCCGAAGCGTTGGAGATAATCAAGGCCCGCAAAGGCTGGGGCGGCGACGTCCGGCTGCTGGAGGTCGGCCCGTTCGACAGGAAACGAAACAGCGAAAAATACCTCAAGTACGTCGTCGGCGGGCTGCTGGTGCAGGACCGCGACACCCTCGGCTTGAATGAGGACCAGTGGAAGGTCGTTACAAAGCGCCGCCCCACCAAGACGGAGATGGCCGACATGCGCTTCGCCTGGCTGGTCTGCAAGAACGTCAAGAGCAACGCTATCGTGCTGGCAAAGGACAAGACCCTGCTGGGCGCAGGGGCCGGGCAGATGAGCCGTGTCAACTCCGCCCGCCTTGCCTTCCAAATCGCCCAGGCATACGGCGGCGGAAATATCGTCGATACGAAAGGCTGTGTGCTGGCTTCCGATGCGTTTTTCCCGTTCCCCGACTCTCTCGACTGGGCGGTCGAAGCCGGTGCTGCCGCCGTCATCGAACCGGGCGGGGCGAAGAAGGACGCCGACGTCATCGCCCGTGCAGACGAACTGAACCTGGCCATGATCTTCACAGGAACAAGACATTTTAACCACTAAGGTGAAGGATGAACAGCAACGTTATCGAGCCTCTTTCGAAGCAAGAGGTTATAAAGGCCGTTGAACGGCGGCAACCGAAGCGGATCCCCCTCGTGCTGGCCAAGTGGTGGGGCTCAGGACTACAGGAGCAGTACGGCCAGAGGCTTTCCGCCTTCGACCGCTATCCCGACGATGTTGTTATGCTTACTATCAATCCGCTGGACGTAGAAAAGATGAACCTGTCCTGGCTGAACGAGCAGCAGGCCCAGGCCGGCCGGGCCTTGGATGCCGGCGGGGTCATCCCCGACTGGAAATACCTCGACGAATTCATCGAGAAGATGCCCAGCCCCGACGAGCCGGGCCTGTTCGATGACCTCCATGCCGCCGCCGAAAAGGCACACGCCGAAGACCGCTACGTAATGTTTGGTTTCTGGCGCTTGTTCTTTGAGCGCCCGTGGGGACTCCGCGGCATGGCCAACCTTATGATCGACTACTACGAGAACCCTCAGCATGTCCACCGCCTCAACAACGCCCTCTGCGATCACTACGTAGCCCTGATTCGCCGGGCTGCGTCAGAACTTAAAACCGACGCGTTTTTCTCCAGCGACGACCTGGGCAACCAGCGCCAACTTATGATGAAACCCGACCACTTCCGCGAATTCCTCAAACCCTATTACCGGCGTGTCGGTCAGGCCTGCCGGCAGGCCGATATGCACTTCTGGCTGCACAGTTGCGGCAACAACACCGAGATATTGGACGACCTGATCGATGTCGGTTTAAACGTCTTTCACCCGGTTCAGAAGCACACTATGGACGAACGGGCAGTGGCCGAGCAGTTCGGGGACCGAATATGCTTCCTGGCTGGATTCGACGTCCAGCACGTCCTCCAGGAAGCCACTCCGGAAGAAGTCCGGGCGGAAGTGCGATTCCTCATCGACACCTTCGACAGGCACGACGGAGGCATGTGCATCGCCGCCGGAAACGGTATCGTAGCAGGCACGCCGTTTGAGAATATCGAGGCCTTTCTTGACGAAGCCGTCCGCTACGGCACCGAGCATCGCCAATGATAAACCGGCGTGTCTTCTGGCCGTCGTCACCTGCGCGATTACCGTCAACGCAATTAAATCAATCGTTACCGCCCTGCCGGGGCTGCGAACCATGGCCGACATCCCGCCGGTAACGTTTTTCGAGACTTTTTAGAACCCCCAGCAGAAAGAGGCCACAGGGGCGCAGAGAACACAGAGATTGACAGAGTAAAAGAAACGAAAAAAAAGATATAGGAAAATCTTTTTTTAATTTTATTTGTTCTCTGTGTCCTCTGTGTCTCTGTGGCCCGTTTTGTCAGGTGTTTTTAGAATCCCGTCGCCAGGCGGACCATTGTCTCGTAATTCGCCATGGTTCTAGCCGAGATTTCCCGCCCGACCGGACAGGCCGACGGCATCAGGAC
>CAYUYD010000209.1:0-4328 GCA_964449105.1 uncultured Planctomycetaceae bacterium
GCGCAAAAGATCGAAAAAGGAGACGACCTCGTGGGTGAACTCCAGGTAGCAGTCCGGTTCAGGCTCGAGCGCAAGCCTTACGGTCTTGCCTGTCCTTGCTTCGAGCCGTTCGAGGAACCGGGCTATGTCGATGAGATTTGCCACCGCCTCACGTGGAAGCCCTTTGCCGTAGGCCACCGGTACGGTATTTATGGAACCGTCCATTCCATCGGGCAGGATCGCGGCGAGAATTTTCGCCAGTGTCTTCGTGTAGTCGAGTCTTCCGACAGTTGACCAGTCCGGCTTATAGACATTCTCCTTGACGGGCGCTCCATGAAATCTGCCGTATGGGAAGCCATTTATCGTGAAGACGTACATTCCAACCTTCTCGAGATATTCCCGAAAATCGTCCACGATGGGCAGCATCTCGGCCGCTGCGCCGGCCGAAAGTCTAATACCGAGCCCGAACGCCCCTTCCGGTGATACACGTCGC
This sequence comes from uncultured Planctomycetaceae bacterium, assembly GCA_964449105.1. Lineage (GTDB taxonomy): Bacteria > Planctomycetota > Phycisphaerae > SM23-33 > SM23-33 > JAUWNJ01. The sequence continues at coordinate 473 of CAYUYD010000209.1, forward strand.
TTCACATCGGACGCGTAGCGCCTTATTGCCGTGAGGTTTTCCTCCCAAGTCTCGCCGGGATGGATGTTCAGGCAGTACGTCAGGTGCGAACCGTGGAAAAGCAATGCGTGCTCCTTTGCTTCAGTCTTGCAACGGCGTGTTCCACAACCTCTGCCGGAAGATTGTGGATGTCGGCCTTTTGCCCTAACCGGCAGGGCATGGTCAGTGTAAGGTCGCCGCCGATGTGCCGACGAAAATGTTCGATGCCGGTGAGTATCTCGAGATCTCCCGCGTCCGAACGTTTTTCAATCGCCTTGTGCCAGAGCGACAGACCGCTGCGTTCCATGGCGTCGAGGACATACAGGCATTCAGGCATTTCGACCAGCCCCAGTTGGGCGGCGCACAGTATGTCGATTGCGACGCCTATCGCTACCGCCTCACCGTGGCGGAGTTTGTAATTTGTCATCTCCTCGATACGATGTGCAGCCCAATGGCCAAAATCCAATGGGCGGCTCGAACCTGTTTCGAAGGCGTCGCCACCGGACCGGATATGATCCAGATGATGAACGGCCATGCGGCGAACAACCTCTTCCATCACCTTTTGGTCCCGTTGACGAATTAGCGATGCATTCTCCGCGAGAAGGTCGAGGAAGCCGCGGTCCTTGATGATGGCAACCTTGAACGCCTCGGAAACCCCGGAGAGCCAATCGCGCATCTTCAGCGTTTTGAGGAACTCAGTATCGTTGATGACTGCGACCGGTGGGGCGAAGGCACCGTAAAAGTTCTTGAGTCCGAAGCGGTTGAGGCCGTTTTTGACACCCACGCCCGAATCGCCCTGGGAAAGAACCGTTGTGGGAATCCTCACGCTGCGCAGTCCACGGTGTACCGTTGCGGTAGCGAAGCCAACGGCGTCGAGCACCGCCCCGCCTCCGATGATAACCACGTAAGAGTGGCGATCAAGGCCTAGTTTTGCCGACAAACTCCCTACGTTGTCGAGTATTTTCAGATTGTTCTTAATCCGCTCGCCGCCGGGCACCACCTGCACCTGACAGGTTAGTTCGACGGAACTATCGCGCGCCCTGCACCAGTTAACTATTGAGCCTACCAGGTCAGGCCAGTGGGACAGGAGACCGTCATCCGCATAGAAAACCAGGCGGGGGCGGGTGTGGTCCGCCTTCAGCACCATTGCCAGCGAGTCGTTGTCGGCTGCGAACAGGTGTCTTGTGAAGATCACGTCATACTCGAGATGAACGGATATTTTCTGGTGGTAATTCAAGTGCTTGCCCTTCTGTCGAGTTGTTCACCGATGGCCCGGCCAAGTGCGACGATCGAACGTGGAGCCGACTCCAGTGGTATGTCGGTCGCCCACGATACTTCGAGGTTTTTGCCAACCAGTCCGTGGGAGCCGCAGATTTTCGAAGCATCCGTGGATGTCGCGAAGGGCCACCAGCCCGTGAAAAGTTCACAGGGGTCGTATCCCGGCTTGCTGTGGATGTCCACGTGAGTGGCGTAGTCCGGCGTTTCTGATGCCGAAGTCCACCAGGGATAGGCAAACCACGAATCACGCTCCGCCACGAGCACGAGATCCCCCGCCCGTGGGTGGTCAATGCCGGCCTCCCGCTTGCCGTCGGCATCGAGCACCTTTGCCACTCCGGAAAGATCCGACAGGACATCCCGCACAGCGCCGATGTCGGTTGGGTCCTTGACGATAACGTGGGCGACTTGATGATCAACTACGGCGAAGGCCCGGCTTGCATACAGGTCGGGATAGAGCATCTTGCCAATCCTGCGAACCGACATAAATCCTGCCTCGCGGAGGGTTCGGTTGGGGTGGACCGGGCGCGATACCTGCATAATAGCGTAATCGCCAAAGACGATGACGTGGTACCCAGCCTTGTGTGCCCCTTCGACGAGATCGCCGAGAAACCCTCTAATCTCGTCGAAGGCCTGTGTCGCCGCCGCTGAATCCGGACCGGATTTCTGCAATTCGTAGTCGAGGTGAGGGAGGTACGTAAGCAGGAGGTCCGGTCCCGGGTTCGACATCACCTTTTTTGTCGCTTCCACAATCCACTCTGTTGACCTGCGCGACGCCCAAGGCCCCCAGTAGTGCATCAGGTTGAAGCCTCGCCCAATCTCACGCTTGAGTCCGGCGTAAAGCCCCTCGGGGCGCGAGAAGCAATCCTGTATCATTCCCCCGTGATGCTTGTGAATGGGAGCAGGCGACAGGACTATATCTGCATCCGTTCCCAGGGACTGTTGCCAGAAAATAACGCCCACCGACTTACCTGAAGCACGGAATGGCTCCCAGAATCTCTTTCCGGAAACGAGGGACGACGACTGCTCCCAGAAAAAGGGGCGTGAGAACTCCCTGGAGAAGAATCCATTCCCTACGACACCGTGATCCGATGGCGTCGAGGCGGTTCTGAATGATGCCTGGACGGGACATGTGGTGGCGGGGAAAACACTGTCCATGGGTCCAAAAGTGAGGCCGCAAAAATCACCCCCGCCCGTGTGCTTTTTCAGAAACTCGTGCCCGAGGGCGGCTACCTGAATGACCAGAATCTTGTCCATGTCAACTTCCCTTGAATCGCTTCCCAGCCAGATGCGCCAAAAGCCACAGGATGTAGAGACTCCCGGCAAGACAGACCGGCGTCAGACCCTTCGTGCTCAACGCCAGCACGAAGACCGCCTGGAGTGGTATGATGGCCCTGATGAGTTGCCCGATCTTCGGAGGAACCGCATCGGCCGGCAGGGTCGGTTTCATCGAAACCGCCACTCCAACCACAACTGCAACGGGGATTGCAGCAACGATTATTCCGGCAGCGGACATTCCTGCAAGGGTCAGGATCGCCACCATTCCGGCAGCCATCGCTATCGGTGGAGCCCAGCGACGCATCCCCACGGGCGGCCCGTGGGTTTCCCCGGCAGCGGCTGCGGTTAGAGCAGCCACATAGGCTACCTCTATAGCAGAAGCACCCCAGACGACGGGTGGAAACTGCATGACAACAGTCGCCCCGAGCACCAGATTGGCGCCACGGCAGAGTCCCATCACCAAAACCCCGCATACAGGCCACCGCCTTGCGGGGCCGTTGTACAGTATGGCAAGAATCGCTATCGTTCCGGCTGCGGCGATGGTCGCCATTCCCATGCGCGATGCGAGGGCCAGTGCAGCGGCGTCCAGAAACACCGCCACCCCGACGGCTGTACGCCGAGATATTTTGCCGGAGGCTATGGGCCTGTCAGGACGCTCGGATCTGTCGCGTTCGATGTCGAAAACGTCGTTAAGAATAAGCCCGGCACAATACAGAAAGAGGGAAATCGCAACGACACCGGTCAATCGGGCAGGATTCCCGGACGACACCAAAGCTCCCCCCGCAAGGACAAATCCCGCTACGGGATCTCCCGGTACCGTGAAAAGGTTGGCAAACCTGAGCAAGCGTAGCCAGTCGAGAAGGCGTCCAGCCTTTTCTCTATGCTGCAAGTTTATGATTAAAGCCGGTTTCATATCATCGCTGGTATTCGGAGACCGACACAGGCTGCAAATCGAAATTGGGCTTCCATTTGGGCGAATGTCCGTAGAATTGCATGGCGTTCTCGAAGACAAGCCGCTCAATAGTCTGCTCGGAATGACCGTCCTTTCGGAGAAAATCGATCACCTTTGGCAACGAAAGCGGGTCGGAGATGCCCCAATCCGCAGAGCCATTCACGATCATCCGCTCCGAACCAAAGTTACGAATGATCCCCGATACGCGCTTTGGCGTAAGTTTTGAATACGGGTACACGGTCATTCCGCACCAGCACTCCGTCTCATGCGAAACAGGCATGCTGTCCTCTGTATTATGGTCAATGATAATGCGATTCTGTGTAACCCCTTCGG
>CAYUYD010000209.1:4338-5195 GCA_964449105.1 uncultured Planctomycetaceae bacterium
GATCTCAACGATTATCCTGGCGCCTTCGACCTTGGGTATGTGTGGCAGGTGGACAATAACCGGCATCTTGTGTTCTTCTGCCAGGAGCAGTTGCCGGCGGAATACGGTTATCTCATTGTCGGTATTCATGTTGAGGCCGATCTCGCCAACGGCGACGCATCGGGGATGGTCGAGGTATTCTCCCATTCCGGCGATAACCTCATCGGCAAGGGCCGTATCTTCCGTCTCTTTGGGATTGACGGAAACAGCCGAGTAGTGGTCGATACCGAATCGCCTCGCTCGAACGGGCTCGAACTCGAGAATGTGCCGGAAATAATCAAAGAATGTCCCTGCACAGCGACGCTCGGAGCCAAGCCAGAAGGACGGCTCAACGCATGCCCTGATCCCGGCGGCATACATCGCTTGATAATCATCCGTCGTACGAGAATACATATGGATGTGAGGCTCGATTATTCGCATGGATGTATTTCTCCTTCTTCCCGCATATTGACCGTAAAACCTGTGCCTAGAGCAGTTCAACGGTTGGGTATATCGTTTGTCCGACCGGGAGATTTGTCTGGCTTTCCCACATACCGAGATAAAGCAAACGACGTGCCAGGTATGAGTCGGGCTCTTATCGACACGAGACGCAACGGCAATTTCACTTTCCACCATCGAACCTGGCGGGCAAGAATTGCTCATGCCGGCTAGGATTTGTCCACAGAAACCAGCAAGGGCGACGATCCCCGCCAGAATCAGTACGATAAAAAGTTTCTTCATGGTTTGGTTTTCCTTATTGCGATTCCTTATTCGTCATTTGTCCTCAGTAGTGTCCCGTTAAAGACGGGCGGATTTGATGTAACCAACAAAATATCATA
>CAYUYD010000210.1:0-5193 GCA_964449105.1 uncultured Planctomycetaceae bacterium
GCCCGCCAGGTTTCCACCGGCGGCCTGCCTCTGGACGTGGGCGTGGTGGTCGTCAACGTCGCCACAGCCGCTGCCGTCGCACGAGCGGTGCTGCGAGGAAAACCTCTGACACACCGCATCATCAGCATTACCGGCGAAGGCGTCGTAAGCCCGAAGAACCTTCTGGTTCCGGTTGGCACGAGTTACGCCTCTTTAATCGAGTATTGCGGCGGGCTGACAGACGAAGCCGTCCGCGTAATCTCCGGCGGGCCTATGATGGGTTTCGCGCTGGGCGACCTGGACTCACCCGTAACCAAGGGGACCTCCGGCGTGGTCGTGCTGACCGAGGCGCAGACGCTCAAGGCCGAGGAAACCGCCTGCGTCCGCTGCGGGCGATGCGTCGATGCCTGCCCGCTGGGGCTGGTGCCGACGCGGATCGCGCTTGCGGCGCGGAACGCCGACTGGGAAATGGCCCGACGGTATTACCTGACCGCCTGTTGCGAATGTGGCTGCTGTGCATACGTCTGCCCGGCGGGGATTCCGCTGGTGCAGTTGATACGAGCAGGTAAAGCAGGGATGCCGAAGGACTAGGGACTCCTGCCTGCCGGCAGGCAGGTGGAATTAGGGACTAGGCAACAAAAAAGAAGATGGCCGAAGCAGAAAAACCAGAACAGGTCGCTCCGATATTATCCGTAGCGCCGGGGCCGCACATCTTCGCAGACCGCAGTACGCGGCGGGTGATGATCGACGTCCTTATCGCGCTGATACCGGCGGCTGCGACGGGGATTTACGTCTTCGGATGGCGGGCGGGGATGCAGATGGGCGTCTGCATTGTCAGCTGCGTGTTCTTCGAGGCGCTTTTCCAGTTTCTCCGCAAGAGGCCCCAGACCGTCGGCGATGTATCAGCCGCTGTTACGGGGCTGATATTGGCCTTGTCGATACCCTGGACCGCGCCGTGGTACGTCGGCGTCGTCGGTTCCGCCGTTGCCATCCTCATCGCAAAGATGCTCTTCGGCGGGCTTGGCTCGAACATATTCAATCCCGCAATGGCAGGCCGGGCGTTCCTCCAGGCCTGCTTCGCCAGCCAGATGACCACGTACCTGCTGCCGGGAAAGATCGGTCCGCCGCGAGCGGTCGAGATCATATCGCAGGCGACGCCCCTTGCTGCCGGCAAGTTCGAGCAGGTCGCCTTCTCGCTGAAAGACCTCGCCCTCGGATGCGTCAACGGCTCGGTGGGCGAGACCGGCGCGATCGCCTGCCTCATCGGCGGGATGTACCTTATCCTCCGCCAATCGGCATCGTGGCGGATTCCGCTGGGGATGCTTGCGGCGGCCGCCGTCGTAGCGGGGATAAATCAGGCCCTGACCGATACTGTCCTTACCGTCGGACATCACCTGCTCGGAGGCGGGCTTGTGTTCGGGGCGTTCTTCATCGCCACAGACCCTGCCACCAGCCCGCTGAGCCGGCGAGGCAGATGGATTTTCGGCGTCGGCGTCGGCGTGCTGGTGATGCTGATTCGGCTGTTCGCCAACGTGCCAGAAGGCGTCATGTACGCAGTGCTTGTGATGAATATGACCGTCCCGCTGATAGACCGATGGACCGTACCCAGGCCAGTCGGCGGACGAGTGAAAAAATAAATGGGCCACAGAGACACAGAGAACGCAGAGAGAAATAAAAAAATCAAAAAAACCTCTGTAACCTCTGTGCCTCTGTGGCAAAAACTTTTTGTCGAAGTCGTTAGTTCATAAAGAACGAAGATATGAAGAAGGATTATCTCATTCAGGCCTGGCTGGTGTTGTTGCTGGCGGTGGTGTTCGGCGTGTCGCTGGCGTTCGTGGAGAACGTTACGCGCCCGAGGATCAGGCAGAACGAAGAAGCCCTCATCGCCCGCCGGCTGGTCGATATGTTCGGCGATGGCACGACCACAACCGAGCCGGAAATCATCAAAGGGGCAATCGCCGGCAGGGGCAAGAAGATACCCTGCTACCCCGCCGTCAGGGAAGGTCATCGGGTCGGATGGGGAATACTCGCCACCGGACAGGGCTACGACACGCTGACGCTGCTTATCGGCGTGGACGCCGAGGTAAAGGTGCTCAAGGGTTATCGCGTCATCAAGAGCCTGGAGACAGCCGGTATCGGCGACAAGATAAATAAGGAAAAGAGCGATTTCTACAAGCAGTTCGAGGGAAAGAATGCCTCCAGACCCTTCAAGCCGGCCGCGCCGGGAAAACAGACCGCCCCACAGCAGACCGGCTCACAGCAGACTGAAAATATCACCAGCGCTACGATCCACGCCGGGCATGCAACCGAGCCGGGAAAGCAGGCGGGCCCACAACGGATTAGCACCATCAGCGGCGCGACGATATCGTCCAAAGGCGTAACCAATATTATCAACGACAACCTTGCGGCAGTTCGTGAGAAACTCATAAACCTTGGGAAGGAGGGCGTGAAAAAATGACTGATTCGACCCTTCCAGGTGCAGCCAGTCGTTTCCGCAACGGACTGCTCGACGACAACCCGACCTATCGCCAGTTGCTCGGGATGTGTCCGACTTTGGCGGTAACCGCCACGCTGGCCGGTGCGGTTACCATGGCCGCCGCTACGGCATTTACGATGATAATGGCCGGCACGGTCGTAGCGCTGATGAGGAACCACCTCAAAGGACACCTGCGAATCCTTGTCTTCACGCTGACGATCGCAGCGTTCGTTACCATCGTTGACGGCGTCCTCCAGGCCTACGTCTTCGAGATGAGCCAGCGCCTGGGGCCTTACGTACCGCTGATTATCGTCAACTGCATCATCATATGCCGATGCGAGGTCTGCGCGTCGCAGCAGTCGGTGGGCGTGGCGATTGCCGACGCCGTAGGACAGTCGATGGGTTTCCTCGCGGGCCTGACCAGCATCGCGGTCATCCGCGAAATCCTCGCAACAGGAATGATCTTCGAGTCCGTCCGCATCATGCCGGAATGGTGGCCCAACTGGGCTGTCATGCAAGGCCCGGCAGGGGCGTTTATTACACTCGGACTGCTGATTGGACTGGTCAACTGGTTGTCGATGAGGAAAAAACCGTGAGACCGGAATACCGGAATACCGGAATACCGATAAGAAAATGAATATTGTAACCGACATTTTGTTTATCGCACTGGCGACAGCCGTCATCAATAACCTGGTACTGATTTACTTCGTGGGCATCTGTCCGTTTCTGGGCGTATCCCGGCGGATAGACACCGCCTTCGGCATGGGCTGTGCGGTAACGTTCGTAATCACTCTGTCCGGAGCGGCGACCTGGCTTGTCAGTCATTTCGCCCTCGTCCCGGGCAGCGCCCTGGTCGATGCCGTCAACTCGCTGGCCGGAAGGACGGTCATCGAGGACATGCTCTTTCTCCAGTACATCATCTTCATCTTCGTCATCGCCGGGATGGTGCAGCTGGTGGAGATGTATGTCCGCCGGTTCGCACCGGCCCTTTACAAGGCCCTGGGCGTGTTCCTTCCGTTGATTACGACCAACTGCGCGATCCTCTTTGTCTGCCTGACAATCGCCAAGGATGCGGAACTGACGGATAACTTCCTCTTCACCCTGGTGTACAGTTTCTTCGGCGGGGTCGGTTTTACGCTGGCGATCGTCCTGATGGCCGGCATTCGCGAGGAACTGGAATCAGCCGATATACCCGAACCGCTCAAAGGGCCCGGAATAACGCTGATAACCGCCGGGCTGATGGCCTTGGCGTTCATGGGATTCAAAGGTATGGCGGGATAAAAAGATTTTCGATTTGGGATTTTTGATTTTCGATTGACTCTGTAATCTGTGTAATCTGTGTAATCCGTGGACTGACAAATGGTTCCGACGATAATTCTGGCGGTATGTGTGATGCTTGCGTTGGCGGGCGTTTTCGCCGTCCTTCTCGGATGGGCGAACGTGCGATGGCACGTCGATGTGCCGGAGAAGTTGCAGCAACTGATGAGCGCGATGCCCGGCGTCAACTGCGGCGGGTGTGGATTCATCGGATGCAACGAATACGCCGAAGCCGTATTCCACGACGGCACCCCGCCGAACAAGTGTACCGTGGGCGGTTCCAGCGTCGCCGCACGAATCGCCGAGATTATGGGTGTCGAACATATCGTGGGCGTACCGGCCCGTCCCGTGGTGCTGTGCGGAGCCGATTTCGACGCCCGCCTGAAACGCCCGGAATACCGAGGCGAACCGACCTGCGCCGCAGCCGTCATGGTCGCCGGCGTCCAGGGATGCGCCTTCGGGTGTCTGGGCTTCAGCGACTGCGTAGCCGCCTGCAAGTTCGACGCGATACACATCTTCAACGGCCTGGCCGTCGTCGATTACGAAAAATGCGTCGGGTGCGGCGCGTGCGTCCGGGCATGCCCGCGAAAAATCATCTCGATGGTCCCCTTCAAGGCCGATGCGATGACCGTCGTCGCCTGCTCGAATAAAGACCCCGGAAAGGTCGTCCGCGACGTCTGCACTGTAGGCTGCATCGCCTGCGGGATATGCGCCAAACTCGACGACATCTTCACCGTCGCCGACAACATCGCCCGTCTTGATTACGACCGATACCAGGCCGATACCGACCTTTCCGCAGCCATCGAAAAATGCCCGCGAAAGATCATCCGCAACGCAGGTAAACAGTAGGTCGGAACAGGGTCTCGGCAATTCAAACTCTCGCACGCAGTGTTTCCGATGGTATAATAGAATCGGTGGTAACGATGGTTGGGGAGAATCGGCTATGGAAACAGAAAAACTGCTCAAACGGGTCAAATCGCTGCTCCAGGACGCATTCAGCGAGCGTTTGCGGGGCGTGATCCTCTACGGCTCGGAGGCACGCGGCGAAGCCCAGCCCGACAGCGACATTGACTTTCTCGTTCTGCTGGAAGGGCCTGTAAATCACTGGAACGATTCGCGGACGTGCATCCACTGCCTGTATGATCTGGTCCTGGAACTGGAGCGTCCCATCCACGCCAAGCCGGTGGACATCCGCGATTATGAAGCACAGGAGTACCCGCTTTACCAAGACGCCAAACATGAAGGAGTGTTTGCGTGAGTCCGCCGTCAGACGATTTCTGGTTCAGCGCAAAGGATGCTCTCCGTGCAGCAAAGACCGTCCTTGCGGTAAGTCCTGATTCCGCCGCTTCCCGCGCCTATTACGCCGCATTCTACGCCGTTTCGGCCCTGTTTGCGCTGGAAGGGAAAACCTTCAGGAAACA